>URZN01000040.1 GCA_900552345.1 uncultured Collinsella sp.
GGCATGTAGCGCCGCGGCAATTGACGAGTAGCTGTACGAATCGCGCTCCGGATACGGGCAGGTGCCCATGCGCACGCCCGCCGCCTGGGGATACACGAGCTCAAACGCATCGGGATCGGGGTCGGCAGGACCGGGGACGATTGTACTGGCCGAATCGTCGGCAGTATCTGTATCGACATCGCCGCGAACAAGCCTGCCCTCGGCATCCAGCGAAGCGTTGGCCTCAAACGCCTGCTCGCCAAAGATAAAGTTCGCAAGCGAAATGAGCTCGTAGTCGCCCGGCCGGGAGTTGTCGAACACCAGGCGGTCGGCATCGAGCTGCGGCATGTCCAGAGCGTCGGTCGGCAAAATACGGCGCAGCACGTCATAGGTCAGATCGGTCTCGACGTCGAAGGTCGGCGCCGTCACCTTGCCACGGCTCACGCCGGCATCCATCGCCAAGATCACCAGCTCGCGCGCACGCGTCATGGCGACATAGAGCAAACGAGCCCGCTCTTCGAGCGAAAGCTGCAGGTCGTCGTTGCGCAGGCGAGCAAATGCCTCAGCGGGAGAACCCGTCGCGCAGACGTCCTCCATGAGCTCCGGCGGCAGCCACAGCGACGTGCCCTTGCCCTTAAACGCATGCTCAAACTGCTTTTTAACGTCGTCGCCCTTCACAAAGGTTCCGTCGGCGAGCTTAACGCCGTCGAAGCGTGCCGGCAGCGCCACGACCTGCGCCCCGCCCTCGACGCGACCCATCTGTGCCGCACCCGAGGACTTACGCACGCCAAAGCACTCGGCGACCGCCACGACCGGATATTCCAGACCCTTGGAGGCATGCACCGTCATGATGCGCACCGCGCCGTCGCCCTCCTCGTTGAGGGCACCCGGGGCTTCCTTGCCCGCTAGGAAGCGATCGAAGGCAAGCGCGATGGAACGCGGCGAGTTGCCGAACTCGGCCTCCGCCTCGGCCACAGCGTCGAGCGCCTTGAGCACGTTGGCGGCAATGGCCTTGCCCTCGGGGCCACGCTGCGCCAGACGCACGAACCAGCCGGAGGCGTTGACCACATCGCGCGCGATGGCGGCGAACGAATCGCGACCCACACGACGAAGCGCATAGCGCAACACCTCGCGGGCGCGCGTCACGAGCGGCAGGTCTTGCAGGCCCGACACATCGGAATCGCTCATGATGCCCGCATCGATGTTGCGGCGCGAGGTCTCCCCCGTCTCGCTATCGAGCTTGGTCGCAAGCGCCAAAAACTCCTGGGCGCCCAGCGCAAACATCGGCGATGCCAGCAGTGGCATAAGGCCCTGCGCCGTATCGGCCGGATTGGCGAGCGCACAAACCAGGGCGCGCACCGTCTGCACCTCGGCAGCCTGCGCAAAGACCGAGCCGCCTGCGATAACACAGTCGAGCCCCTGGTCGCGGAAGGCCTGTGCGTAGACGTCTGCGTTGGTCATGCGGCCCAGCAGCAGCACCATGCCGCCCTGGGGCTGGCCGGCATCGGCAAGCGCGCGGAATCGCTCGGCGATCGCACGGGCCTTGGCCTGTGTGCGCTCCTGCGTGCTGCCGCCGGCAACAAAGAGGGCCTGGCGACGCGAGGCGTCTGCCACCAGCGTGTCCTTGCGGCCGTCGCTCGCCTCAAGGTCCAAAAAGCCCTGCATCAGGCCGCCGTCATCGCCGTCGAAGACGCGTGCCACGTAACGCAACACCTCGTCATGGCTGCGGAAGTTGCGCACGAGCTTGACGAGCTCGCCGGCGGGGGCGTCAGTCACGGCAGTCGCCTCGGGCGCGGCAGACGAGCCCACCTTGCGCTCCTGGCGACGGAACACCTCGACCTCAGCGCCGCGGAAGCGATAGATCGACTGCTGCGCATCGCCCACGGTACACAGCGCACGCTCCCCCGCGCCGGTCAGGTAACGGATCAGGTCGACCTGCATCTGGTCGGTATCCTGGAACTCGTCGATCATGACCATCTTAAAGCGGCCCTCGTATGCCGCTCGGATGGCTGGGTAATCGCGCAGGGCCTCGTAAGCCATACGCAGCAAGTCGTTGTTGTCGAGGGCGGACTGGGCAGCCTTCAGTACGCGATACTCGGCCTCTACAGAGCGGGCCAAGCCCACCAGTGCATCGAGCGCGGGACCACCGCAGGCCAGCACGATATTGATAAATGCATCGGCGGCCTCGGCCTTGAGCAGCTCGACCTGCTCCTTAGGGAATGCCTTGCTCGCGCGCGGCATGGTGCACGACATCGTGAGTCGCGCCGCATCGGCCATGGTCTTGCCGCTGGCCTCGAATGCATCGATGGCATCGAGCGCCATCTGTGCCTTCTCGGTCGCGGCCTTGCTTACGCCCAGCGCCGCGCGATAGGCATCGGCAAGTGCCGAGGTATCGGCCTGGCCGCGCGCCACGCGCACGTCGTCCATACCGCCCGGCAGCTGGCTCGAGAGCTCCAGCAGCTCGCGCACCAGGCCCTTGATGGTGGTGCCGGCGCCAAAGGGGCCGCCCTCGCCCGCCATGGGATACCAGGCGTAGAGGGCCTTGAGCGATGCCGCGAGCTCGGGGGCGGCATCGGGCGCCGTCGCGCGGGCCAGCACATGCTCAACAGCCTGGTCCATAAGCTCGTCGGTATCGGTGAGCACCGTGAACTCGGGGTCGATGCCCAGCTCCAGCGCATGCGCGCGCAGGATGCGCGAACACATGCCGTGAATGGTCGAGATCCACGCATCGTCGACGGTCAGCGCTTCCTCGTCCATGCCCTCGTCGATGAGCGCGCGGCGCACGCGGTCACGGATCTCGGCCGCGGCATCTTTGGTAAAGGTAATGGCGAGCACCTGGTCCAGATGCTCAACGAACGGACCAGACTCGGGCGAGAGCGCGTAGACGATGCGGCGCGTAAGGGTAAAGGTCTTGCCCGAACCGGCGCCCGCCGAGACAAACAGCGGACGGTCGAGCGTTTTGACGATCCGCAGCTGTTGCGGCATCAAAGTCGAAAGATCCATGGTCTACACGTCCCTCCTTACAAACGTTCCTTCGTGGTTATACGAGCAGCGCGCATGCGCGGCCTGAGCCGACATCGGGTCGACGGCGGCAACGTTGCCCGCCTCGAGCTCGCGCAGGCGCTCGGCGATGCCAGCCTCCACACGATCGAGCAGGGCGTCGAAGTCCATGCTGCCGCCCTCGCCCGGAAAGCCCTTCTTGAGGCCCGGGATGCGACCGTCGCCGCGCTCTTCCTCGAGCAGCTCGGCACTCGCGGCGCCTCGCAGCGCCGGCTTGCCGCCCTTGGTCGAAAAGTAGAGCGCCGCGCGGGTGTCCAAATCCAGCGCCCGGCGCATGGCCTGCGCGTAGATGAGCGTTTGGGTATGGGGCGGCAACCAGCGCGGATCGTCGATGGGCGCCGTACCCGATTCCTCGTCGCGCACCGTGGGGTCGGCGAGCTTAAACTCCTCAACGCCCGTGCGATGCTTGTAGTCGATCACCACGGCACGATTCTCGGCGTCCACGTCCACGCGGTCGATGCGCCCGCCAAGCGGCCAACCGGCATACTCGACCTTGAGCTCGTTGAAGGCGAACTCCAGGTAGCGCGGGGCAAAGGGGGCAAGTGCCTCGGACTCGTAGGCAAGCACGCCCTCCAGCTGCGGCAAAATCTCGGCCACCTGGCGCTCCTCCACCGCAGAAAGCGGCACCAGCGGGCCCTCCGTGCCTCGCTTGCCGGCGTGCTCGGCCAACGTCTCGTCAAAGACCTCGCGCAGCAGCTCCTGAGCGCGCGGCAGATTCTCGGGCGTCACGCGTTCCATGCCCTCCTGGGGCAGGCGGGCATGCAGGTGCTCCAGCACGTCGTGGACAAAGTTGCCCTTCTCCATGTTGCCAAAGCCCGCGTCGATGGACTGGGGCTTCACGCGATACGACACGAACCAGCACAGCGGGCATGTCGAGTACGCCTCAATCTGCGAGGCGGACGTCAGGCGCGGCACGAGCGGCGCGTTCTCGTCCTCGCCATCGCGGCGGCGCAGGACCAGGTACGGCACAGCCGCCTCACTCAAATGCTGAGGAGCCTCGCACGCGACGCGCTTGCACTCGATGCCCTCGCCGGCCGCTGGATCAAAATCGGCGACGATACCGCCCTCGCCCACGCATGTCACCTGGGCGGCGCCGGCAGCCTCGGCGTGCGCCCGCAGCTCGGTCCACACGGCAGCCGGGTAGCACTCGCGTGCCTGGCGATCGTGCGTCACGCGGGCAAGCGCAACCGGACCGCGCGCGGCCTGCATCGCGCGGCCAAAGCGCACACGCAGCAGGGCCGCGGGCTCAAGCGTCACACCGTTGCGATCCAACTCTGCCGTCAGCGTGGGCAGCGGGCCCTCCTCATGTGAGAGCGGATAACTGTCCAGGTCGACGTCGGCAAACAGCACGGCATCGTAGCTGGCGGGGCGCAGGGCTGCCGCATCGGCAAGCGACGCAAAGCGCACCTGGGCGCGCGGCGTGCGGTCGACCTCGTAGGTCTCGTAATCGTATGCGGCGCTGCGCTTGTCCACCTTGGTACGAACGCCGTCGAGCACGGGCACGGTCGCGGCCTGCGACACGTCGAGCGCGCGGGCGTCGTTCATAAGGATGTCGATGGCATGTCGCAGTAGGGCGGTCTCCGCCTGGCGACGAGCCTGACCGTCAAAGCCTCCAAGGGCGCGATCGGGCAACGCCTCGGCGACGGCGAGCATTGCCTTGAGCGCCGTCACGGGTTTGTCGCGCCACAGCGCTTGGAACACGTCCGAGACCACGCACGGCACGTTCTTAAACCAGTTCTCATCGCTGGCGGCCTTGCGCGTGCCCCTGACCTGGCCCTGCACGCTCTGCAGCAGGCTTTTGGCGGCCATGGCGGTCTTGCCGCGCGACAGGCGCATGTTCTTGTCGAAGGTGCGCGCGCTGGCGGCGTCGGCACCCGAAAGCGGACTGTAAATCCAGTCGGTAAGCTCCGGCGCGGGCCACCACTCGGTCTTGGAGGCGGTGCCCTCGTCGGCGGCCTTCATGCGCTCGATCAGATTGGCGAGCGCCGTGAACTGCCTGCCCGCGATGGATTGGGAAAACGCCGTGAACTCGATTGTCTCAGCAGCAATGTGACGCGCCGCCAAACGGGCAGCGAGTTCACCGAACAGCTGGGGCGCCCGGGCAGACACCACGAGCACGCGCACGGCGTCCGCGGACGCCGTGGCACCGCCGTCGACCGCGACGTCCTCACACGTTTTTACCAGCTCATCGATTGCATCCACATAGGCGTGGGCACGGGCGTGAGGGCCGGCAACCTCTATAAAGGCAGGCTGAGCGGCGGACTTGAAGGCAGTCTGGGGCGCGGCGGCACCCTCCCCCAGCGGCGCGGCCTCAAACATCACACCGCGGGCATCAAAGGCGGCGGCAAGCTCCTCGCGCATTGCCGCCTGCTCGCGGGCAAGCAGCACAACGACCTCTCCCCCGTTGTTTGCCACGGCGGACAGCAACTCGAGCAGGCCGTGCGTAAACGACGTGACGCCGCGCACACATACCGCGCGGGCGCACGCCGGTAGGTTGTCGGCCAAAGCGTCGGCCATAAGGTCAGCCGCCTCGCAGGGCTCGACCATGTCTCGACGGTCCAAGCCACTCGCATAGGCACTCAACAGCTCGAACACGCGAGCCTCGGCGGCGCTTTTGGGCTCGGGCTGAGCGGCGGCACCGCAGCAGCGCTCGGCACCCGCCCCCGCTACGCCCGGCAGCACATCGCGGGCCATGCGCGCGAGCATGCGCACCGTGCCCTGACTGCGCGAAAGCGGCTGCAGGTCGGCATCGTCGCGACGGGCGATCATGTCCGAGAACAGCATCTGGCGCTGCATGTTGTCGACGAAGCCGCGCCCATCGCCCATAAGCTCCCACAGCGAACGAAGCCACGACGTTGGGGTTTTGTAGTCAACGCCCAGCGAGGCGCCAGCAACCGCAGCATCGTGACGGCACACGTCGAGCTCGGCAAACGAGGGCGCCAGCAATACAGCACGCCCGTGGCGGGCAACCAGGTCGGCGAGCAACGCCGTCTCGGCATCGCTCAAGTCCGTACCGGTATTGGTGGTATAGATTCGAACAGGCATGGTCCTCCACTCAAACCGTTCGCAATAATCAATGCATCCATCCTACCCGCCCACGCGGACAGATTTGCCCCACGCCAACAGATTTGATCCCTTGGGGACGGAGGAAAACGGATCAACAAGGGGTCAGTCTAACCCGGTGATACGTTTTCCTCCGTCCCCGAGGAATCAAAAAACCGCCCCCGAAGGGACGGTTCTGCGCAATTTGTTTTTACCGCTGGCCTACTCGCCATCCTCCAGCTTGATGAGGATCTTGCGATAGCCACCGTACTCGCCATTAAGCGCCTTGGACACGCGGCTCACCGTGGTGGACGAAGCGCCGGTGCGGGCCTGAACCTCAACATAGGGCTCGCCCTCGTCCAGATAGCGCGCAACCTGCAGGCGCTGAGAAAGATCGCAAATCTCGCGCGGCGTGCAGATATCGGTCAAAAACGCTTGGATATCGTTCTCGTCGTCCAAAAGACTAAATGCGTGGACCAGCTGCTTGACATCAGGCTTGTCAAACATGTTCTCGATATTCATCGATCACCGCCAAACCCGCCAAAAGGCATCGAAGTTGATACTGACATCGGGCATCGTTCGCCCGTAATATGCAATAAAACAATGCATGGGCCATTTGCCCGTAGCAGCGTAGCACACCACCAAACTAAAGTGACAAGACTCTCTGTCAGCGGCACGTTTTTCAGGACGAACGCCGTTTAGAAACCGAATGCGCACGTAAGCTCCACGAATATTTGAGACAATGGGCGCCCAAACACCGCGGCGCGTCCGCGTAACCATCCAAGTCGCCGCCGCAAGCCGCTTCACGCGACGCCAGCAACCCCGGCGCAAGAAAGGATTCACGCCATGCGCTTTATGCTTAACTGGCTCTTCACCTCGATCGCCATCGCAATCGCCACGTTCCTCGTCCCCGGCATCCAACCTTTCGGCCTTGCCGAGGCCTGGGTCTGCTTTGCCTTTGTGGGGCTGTTCCTCAACATCGTCGATTCGTTCGTCAAACCGTTCCTCACGGTCATCTCGCTGCCGCTCACGATCATTACGCTCGGCATTTTCCAGCTCGTGCTCAACAGCTTTATGCTGGAGCTCGCCAGCTACCTGTCGGTCAACCTGTTGGGCGTCGGCATCTCCATCGCCGGCTTTGGCTCGGCCTTTATGGGCAGCATCCTAGTGTCCATCATGCGCAGCATCCTCGATAGCATTGCCGAAGAGTAGAACGCCCCCGACACGCAAACGCATCGGACCAAATCAAAGGCCGCCCATCGCAAAAATGGGCGGCCTTCTTATTTGCCAAGTCTCAGAGGGCAAGAAAATCTACCATTTCCACCCCGTCCCCAAATGGCAGGTGGGCTAGATGACGTAGTCGTAGCCATGGTTGGGAGCGACAAGTTGATCGAGCGTCACGCCGTCGAGGTAATCGTTGATGAGCTTGTCCAGGTTCTTCCACACGTCGAGCGTGGGACACTCATCAGATCGCGAGCAACCCTTGCAGTCGCCATCCAGGCAGGCGACCGGCGCCAGGCTGCCCTCGGTCAAGCGCAGGATCTCGCCCACCGTGTACTGCTCGGGCGGGCGCGTGAGCACGTAGCCGCCGCCCTTGCCACGCATGCCCGAGAGCATGTTGGCACGCACGAGCGTAGCCAAGATGTTCTCGAGATATTTCTCGGAAATCCCCTGTCGCGCCGCAATCTCTTTGAGCGGGATGCGACCGGCCGCCTGGTGCTCGGCCAGGTCAACCATAACGCGCAGGGCGTACCTGCCCTTAGTAGAAACCAACATATATAGTGCTGCCTTTCGGTCTTTTAGTCCGTTGAAATTCTAGCCGAAAAATTAGCTTTGGAAATACCCGTTCCGGTCAAGATGGTTAATCGACTCGTAATAATCTTCTATTTCCTATTGCATTACTAGGCTTTAGTGTCTACTATGCTTGCCAACAGCTAAACGAACAACCTATAAGGTTTATGGGTTTATCTGCTAGACACGCCGTAAAACCACACGGCAACCAGCAACTTGAACACTTTGGAGGTTCACCATGAGCAAGGTTTACACGTCCATCGATCAGCTTATCGGCCACACCCCGCTTCTGGAGCTCACTCACTTTGAGGCCGACGAGGACCTCAAGGCTCGCGTGCTCGTCAAACTGGAATACTTCAACCCCGCCGGCTCCGTTAAAGACCGCGTCGCCAAGAACATGATCTGTCTCTTATACACATCTCCGAGCCCACGAGACCGGAGCCTATC
>URZN01000041.1 GCA_900552345.1 uncultured Collinsella sp.
TTCTCGGAGGCACCGGAAGCCATGAAGTAAATCATCTTGTCGTCCTTGAAGTCCTCGGCGAACTTCTTGGCGAGCTTCTTGCAGTGCTGAGCGGCGTTCTCACAGAGCTCGAAGACGTTGGTGAGGCCGGTGATCATGTCCTCGTAGTGGTCATAGCCCTCGGTCTGCTGAAGGATCTCGACAGCAAGAGCGATGGCGTAGCCGGGCTTCTCGCACTTGGCAGCGAAGTTGGCGTGGAAGCCGTGAACGATGACGTAGTCAGCGTCGACGGTCAGAGCGGAGCCAGCCTTGTTGGTGAGGGAGACGACCGGGCAGTTGTGCTTCTTGGCGGTCTTGTTGGCCTCGACGGTCTCGGGCGTGGAGCCACCGAGGGAGCAGGTGATCACGAAGGTGTGCTCGTTGACCCAAGAAGGCGTGTCGTAGTTGAACTCGTTAGCGGTGAAGATCTGAACGTTCAGCTTGTCCGTGTTGTTGGCCAGGAAGTACTTGGCGGGGTAAAGGTCGGACATGGAAGCACCGCAGCCGACGAAGGCGACGCTGTGGATCTCGTGGTTGGACAGGACGTCAGCGACGATCTGCTTAGGGAGGTTAAGGTCGATCTCGTACATCTGACACATTCCTTTCGATTTTTGCGGCGCCACATTGCCGGGCGCTCGCAGGGTTACCGTGGTTTGGACCGAGTCGCCGGCCCGTTGAGGATGTGACAAAGGGACTGCCCTTTGACACATTTAGGGATGGAAGCCTGCCTGGGGTATGGGATGCCAGGCAGGCCCCCGGGGGAAAGCGGTTAGGCGCTTAGTCGCGACTAGGCCAGGATGCCGGCCGCGGAGAGGGCGATGCCGCCCACGATGGCGATCACGAGAAGCCAACCGGTGTTGACGTTCTTCTTGATGAGCCAGTACATAAGGCCAGTGAGGCCAAGGGAGATCATCTGGGGCATCATGCCGTCCAGGATGTCCTGGATCACGACAGTGCCCTCAGCGAACTGCAGCGGGGTGGTGGCGCCGATCAGCGTAGCGATCATGCCGCCCACGGACATAAGACCCACGATGCCGCAGACATACATGAGCTTCTCCATGAGGTCGCCGCCCTGAAGCTTGCTCAGGTACTCGTGGCCGCCCTGATAGCCCATCTTGGCTGCGAACCAAGTGATCAGCACAGAGGGGACGATGGAGATGAGCATGGCCAGGATCGGGCCCATGATGGAGCCCTGCTGAGCCAGCTGAACGCCCAGGCCAAAGGCGATAACGCGGATGGTGCCCTGGAAGAAGGAGTCACCGATGCCGGAAAGCGGACCCATGAGGGAGGTCTTGACCGCGTTGATCGAATCGGGATCGAAGTTCTCGGGATCCTTGGCGTACTCCTCCTCCATGGAGGCGGCGAGGCCCAGGATGAAAGCGCTCGTCTGCGGGGTGCAGTTGTAGAACGCCATGTGACGGTGGTAAGCCTCTTTCTTAGCAGCGAGCTGCTTGGGGTCGGACTCATCCGGATAGAGGCGATCGAGCGTGGGAACCATGCCGTAGAGGAAGCCCATGTTCATCTGACGCTCGTAGTTCCAAGAGGCCTGGATGGCCCAGGAGCGCCAGAAGAACTGGCTGACCTTCTTGTTCAGGGACACGTCCTTGGTTGCGGTTGCCATAGTGTGTTCCTCCTTAGTCTTCGTCGTCTTCGAGCGGATCGTAGTCGGAATCGACACCGGCGGCTGCATGGGAACCGTTGAACTTGAAGCCCATGAAGACGACAGCCAGGCACACACCGATCAGAGCGACCGCGATGACGGACAGGTTGAGGTAAGCGGCGAGCAGGAAACCGATGAACAGGAACGGAGTCATACCCTTCTTGATCATCATGGTGAGCAGCAGGGCCAAGCCGTAGGCGGTCATGATCTTGGTCGAAACGTTAAGACCAGTGGACAGCCACTCGGGAACCATGTTGACGATGGCCTGAACCAGGTCGGTGCCAACAAAGACGGCGAGGAAGATCGGCAGGAAGTACATGACGGCGTACAGACCGGAGCCGGCGCAGATGTGCATGCGGTAGGCGGTCTTGAACTTTCCGTTATCGATCGCGCTATCTGCCACATGGGTAAGGGCGGCGATGATGGAACGGAACACGATGCCGAGGAGCTGACCCAGGACGGCGACCGGGATGGCGATCGTCATGGCGGTCTCGGCGGAAGCATCGGTCAGGCACGCAAAGGCAGCGGCCACGATGCCGCCCAGGACCATATCGGGCGGAACGGCGGCGCCGACCTGCACCAGGCCCATGGACACGAGCTCGACGGCGGCACCGACGGCAAGGCCGGTGGGCACATCGCCCAGCAGCAGACCGACGAGCGTAGCGCCAACGAGGGGCTGCTCGAAGTTAAGACGACCGAGCAGGCGGGAGTCCCACATGCAGAACACGCCGACGAGGCCGACGAGCACCGCACTGATGAACGTATTCATACCCTTCTCCTTTCAGTCAGGCAAAAGCCTGGTTGATTACAGCTTGGCGTCGATGTCGACGCTCTGATACGTAGGGGTCTGCTGAACATAGAGCTTGATGCCCATGTCGAGCAGCTGGTTGACGTCGGCCTTCTGGGTGGCGTCGAAGAAGACGGAGCTGTCCTTGCCGCCGACCTGATCGGCACCGTCGTGGTTGGCGGTGGCGCCCAGGTTGATGGCGTCGAGCTTGTAGCCCTGGCAGAACTGCAGCATCTCGGCCGTGTTGCCAAAGACGAACATGACGCGCTCACCGAGGGTGTTGAGCTTGTCCATCTTGGCGAGGGCACGCTCGACGGTGAAGACGTTCAGGCGCACGCCCTGGGGCTTGGCCAGCTTAAGAGCGCCCTTCTTGATGTCATCGTTGGCGGCAGCGTTGTCGACGACGATGATGCGCTCGGCCTGAACCTTGGTGGTCCAGGTAAAGACGACCTGGCCGTGCAGCAGACGGTAGTCAAGACGTGCGAGGACGATCTTGGCGGGACCGGAGCTGTGACGGGACGCCTTGGCCTTCTTGGCGGGAGCCGCGGCGGGCTGGGCCGGTGCGTTGGGGTTGGTCAGACCGTTGCGGGCCTCGTTGATGAGGGCCGCGAGCTCGGCGCCCTCGACGGGGACGGGGCTCATAGCGAGCGTGAGCGCCAGCGGGATGTTGAAACCGCTGACAACCGTGAACTTCGTGCCGTTCTTGGAAAGCTCGACCATGCTGTTGTTGACCGAGCTGCCGAGCATATCGGTCAGCACATAGACGGTGTCGTCCGCGTTGAACGTGGCGATCATGGCGTCCACCTTATTGGTGATGGGCTCCTTGTCGTCACGAGCAAGCGACACGACGTGGACGTTCGACACGTCGCCGAGAACCATCTCGAGCGTGTCTTTGGCGCCTGCGGCCAGGCCGCCATGAGATGCGAGAATGATCTGATTCATCTTGCCTCCTCCTTTTCGTTATGGTCATTATAACGTCTTATACGTTGCGGATATTGCTAATTAGTATAAAGACCGTTCGCGGATGAAAATCGACCGTTGACGGGTTTAATGTACTTGAAACGTTGGGGCTGGATTGGCCGGCGCTGACTGGATAACCCCAGATCAGACGCCTCGCCAATCCCCTATCGCACAAAGTACCAGGGGCTTTCCTGCACGGTGGGCTCCAGCGCGATGCCGGTGCGCTCGCGGAACAGATCCATGTCCTGCGATTTCTCCGTCCACCACGCGTTGGGCTTAAAGGTCATGCTCTCAACGATATGGCCGACAAAGGCACTGTTGCGCAGCTTGGAGAAATCGGTGTTCATGATCAGGATGGACGCGAGCACCAGCACGATGCCCAGGACCTTGATCGCGCCGGCGGGCTCGGCGTAGATGCCAATGCCCACCAGTACGGTGACGACCGTCTCGAAAGACATTACGACGGGAACTTTCGATGTCTCGAGCCCCATGGACAGACCCTGCATATATAAGATGTAAGCCACGGCTGTGGGGATGAGCCCAAAGCCAAGGAACAGCAGCAGCAGCTGTGGCGACATTGCCGCGGCGACATCCGGCCACGGAGCCGCGATAGCTGCCATAACCGCACCGCCAAAAACAAAGCCCCAAAACGTGACAGCCAGCGGGTGGACCGTCTTGGTTGCTATCCGGCTAAACACCGCAAGCGACGCACCGCAAAAGCCTGCAATCACGCCCGACGTGACGCCCCAAACCGAAAAATGGAAACCGGAAAGGTCGCCATTGGTCACTGCAAGTACACAGCCACCGATATTAAAAGCGATGGCAACGAGCTTGTTGGGAGTCACGTCCTCGCGATAAAGCACGCGGCCGAGCATGACGCCAAACACCGGCGAGGTGTAGAGCAGCACCGAGGCCGTGGACATGCCCACCTCGCCCATGCACTCGTAATAGCAGGTGTTGGCGACGGCCAAGCCGACGATACCGACAAGTGCGCAGGGGACGAGCTCTTTGGGGCTTGCCTTGAATAGCGCCAGGGGACCCTGAACCACGGTAGACCCCTCACCCGGACGGCAGCCCATAAACATCAGGACCGGCGCCAAGACAAGCGCTCCGACCAACAAGCGAAAGGCAGCCATGCTCTGGGACGAAACGCCCATGGCCGCAATGCCGTTTACAAAGATTCCGATGCTGCCCCACATAAGCGCGGCGATCAGCACCAGCACATAGCCCAGATTGCTTTTCTTCAACGCAGCCTCCTCGGTATTGTTTCCAATATGTTTCACACTACGTTATAGTCGTTATATACATTTTTCAAGACACAAATCGCCGAACGGAAAAATCCGCTCGCCCGCACACTCATTGGGTAGTCATTGGGACGTACTTAAATGAGTAGTCGTTGGGGACGTTCTTGGATGACTAGTCATTTAAGAACGTCCCCAACGTCTAGGACTGTCCCCAAGTGCCACATCTGGACCAAGGCGACGCCGATGCTTTGGCAACGCCAGCGAAAACCCACCTGAGCGAGCAAGGTGCCTTGAAGCGAAGCGGCATTGACCTTCTGGTCATGCCGCTGAAGCTGAAAGGCAGATTGCCACTCAGGTGGGTTTGCAGCGTCGGCCCGTTACGCGGTTTGGTAAAACCGCGTAACTCTTAGTAGTCAAGCTTCCACATGTAGCGGCGCGTCATGTAGTCCTTGTGGGTGACGGCGGAAAGCGCACGCATGTAGACGTTGTTGAGGATCGGGGCAAAGATCAGGTGGTTGAAGTACTCGCTCACGCTGTCCTTGATGTCGTTGAGGCCGAGCTCCTTGGCGTCGAGCTGATAGACGCGCTCGCCACCGTACTGGTTGACGAAGCGGATGCCGCGCTCGTCGTTGCAGCGGCTGCGGCCGACGCTGATGAGCTGGAACAGCGAGGTACGCTTGTCCAGGATCTCGAAGGGGCCGTGGAAGAAGTCGCAGGTGTTGATGGTGCAGGAGTCGATCTGCAGCATCTCCTGCACGTTGCAGATGCTAAAGACGTAGGCGGCACCAAAGAGCGGACCCTGAGCCATGACGTTGATGCAGGGCTTGTCGGCGTTCTGCTCGGCCCACTTGGCAGCAAGCGGACAGGTGTACTCGACGGCCTTGCGATAGATGGGGTCGACCAAGTCGAACGCGGCCATAGCGGTCTCGTACTCGGCATAGCCCTCGGTCTGCTGCGTAAGCTCCATGGCGATCATGGTCACGACGGCGGAGTTGGTGCGGCCCATGCAGGACTCGTCGACGGCCAGGCTGTCGTACTGGATCTTGTAGTCGCAGACCTCGGTGAGGCCGGACTCGTCAACATAGATGGCGATGGTGCTGGCGCCGTGGTCCTTGGCGACCTGGGCGGCAACGATGGTCTCCTTGGTGCCGCGCATGGACACGACGACGGCCAGGGTGTTCTCGTTGACGTAGGCCGGGGTGGCGTGCACGAACTCGTTGCTGGTGTAGCTGGAGCTCACGACCTGCGTGGCCTCGTGCTCCATAAAGTACTGGGCAGGATAGTTGCCGCCGTTGGATCCGCCAGCGCCAATCCACACGACGTGCTTGATGCCGCCCTTGTCTGCCTTGTCAGCCAAAACCTGGGAGACGACATCCTTAACCTGTTCCTGAGTAGTCATCGTGCATCAGCCTTTCTTCTCGTTTGATGCTCTCGATGGCATACAAGTTACATACATGTTTTGGTTATGTCGACTAGTTGTATGCTATATTTATCTTAGAATTTTTGCTGGTAAGGTTTTCGGTAGCTCGATACCAGCGGTTTTATTGTTGTGTTGAATACATGCTTGCTTAGATAAGCATATAAGTTAGATATAGGCTGATCGCATGAACGCTTCATCTAAAAAGAAACTGGCCCAATACGAGCGCTTGGCGGGTACGCTTCGCGACCGCATCGCCGCCGGCATCTACGCACGCGGAGACAAGCTGCCGTCCGAGATGGAGCTCATGGACGAATCGGGGCTGTCGCGCAGCACCGTGCGCCACGCCCTTAAGGTGCTCGTTGATGAGGGCCTGGTGCGCACCGAGCGCGGGCGTGGCGCCTTTGTGGCCGACACGCCCGCGCTCCACGAGAACAACCTAGTGTTTTCGAGCTATACCAAGCAGGTCGAAGGTCAGGGCATGAAGCCCACCACACGTACCGTGGACTCGGGCTTTGCCAAGGCGGCCGGCAGCATAGCTAAGTTCTTTGACGCCGCCGTGGGCAGCAAGCTCGTCAAACTTGTCCGTCTGCGTTATCTGGACGATGCGCCGCTGTGCCTGGAGACCACCTATCTACCACCGAGCTTTGAGGCACTCATCGATCGCGATATCAACGGTTCGCTCTACGCCACGCTGCGACAGGAGTTCCATCGCGCACCGGCACAGGGGCATAAGACCTTTGAGGTGTGCTACGCCTCGCAAAACGAGGCGTTTTTGCTCAACGTTGAGCGCGGGCAGGCGCTGATCCTAATCACCGACTACGTCTACGACACCGACGGCCGCCCGCTCCATGTCTCCAAGCGCATCCAGCGCACCGACCGCGCCAAATACACCGAACCCATCGGCTAACCTGCCAAAATAAACCTGTCCCTAAATGGTAGGTTTGGGGAGGTCGGGGAACCAGGTTGGTTTGGGTTGGTTGGATGTGCGCTCGGCTAGGACCAGCTCCATCCAACACATATCGTACCAGCGGCCGAACTTTTGGGCGCAGCGGTCAAAGGCACCCACCAGGCGATATCCCATATGGGCATGGAAATCCTGGCTGTTGTGCGTCAGGTACTCGTCGTCCTTGTCGTGCGGCACGGCGATGAGGGCGCACATGTTGGTGATGCCCATCGCGACCAGGCATTGCTTGAGCGCGTCATGCAGCTTGCGACCCAGCCCGCCATGGCGCACATCGCGTGCCAGGTAGATTGACGTCTCGACCGACCAGTCGTATGCCTCGCGGCTGTTAAGCGGACTCACGTAGGCATAGCCTACCGGACGCCCGTCCAGCTCCATCACCAGATACGGATAGCGCTTGAGCGTACGCTCGATACGCCCGGCGAACTCCTCAACGCTCGGCACCTCGTATTCGCAGGTAATCGCCGTCTGGCGCACATACGGCTCATAGATGGCAAGCAACGTCGGCGCATCATCGGGCGTCGCCAGACGAATCGTCGGCTCGAACATCTCGGTCATACAACCCTTCTCCCTCAAAAACAAAGGCCGCCTTGCGCCAAACCCAGCGCAAGGCGGCCCCTCGTCATTACATCAGGCTACAGAACCGCCGCCAACGCATCGATATCCTCCTGCGTCGTGGCCCAGCTGGTGCAAAAGCGCACCACCGTGTGAGTATCGTCGTACTTTTCCCAGTACTCGATCGAGGCATGCTCGCGAATGCGGGCCATGTCCTCGTTGGGCAGAATCACGAACTGCTGGTTGGTCGGCGTCTCCAAGAAGAACTGGTAGCCGCGCTCGTGCAGCACGCGACGAAGCGCCTGCGCGGTTTCGATCGCCTGGCGACCAATCTCAAAATACAGGCCGTCGGTAAAGAGCGCCTCAAACTGCACGCCCGTCAGGCGGCCCTTGGCCAGCAACGCACCGTGCTGCTTGATGCGCGGAATGGGATGCGCCGGAGCGTGCATGCCGCAAAACACCACGGCCTCGCCGCAGAGCGCGCCGCACTTGGTGCCGCCGATGTAGAACACGTCGCACAGCTGCGCCAGCTCGGGCAGGGTGATATCGTACTCATCGGCCGCCAGTGCATAGGCCAGGCGAGCACCGTCCACAAACAGCGGAATCTCGCGCTTCTGGCACACCGCGTGAATCGCCGCGAGCTCGGCCTTGGAGTACAGCGTGCC
>URZN01000042.1 GCA_900552345.1 uncultured Collinsella sp.
CGAGATAGGCTCCGGTCTCGTGGGCTCGGAGATGTGTATAAGAGACAGGTTTAGACCCCATCACGTCGGCTCGCCTTTCGTTCTCCTATGTCGTGCAGACAGCGGAGGGCGTGATGCGCCTGCTCCAGCCGCAGCATACGATGGAGATTCTCGATCAGTCTTCTTCGATCGTGGGCATTAGCGTTATGTCCTCACAGGCTGCTGCTGCCGGCCCTGCCACGTTCCTTTCGTTTGCCGCCCTCATTTCGTTCTCGCTTGGCTTTATGAACCTGCTGCCCATCCCACCACTCGATGGCGGCAAGCTGGTCATCGAGATCATTCAAAAGATTGCTGGCCGCGAGCTTCCGCTCAAGGTCCAGACGATTGTGAGCTATGTGGGCATCGCGCTCTTTGCGCTGCTGTTTGTCTATATGCTTCGTTCCGACGTCCTTCGATTTATCCTGTAGGGGAGTGTTTGGATTGTCTTTATCCCATCCTTTGCCCCGCGAGTTGACGCGCCCCGTGCATGTGGGCGGTGTGCAGATCGGTGGCGGCGCGCCGGTGGTGGTCCAATCCATGACCTGCACCGATACCGCTGACGCCAGGGCAACGCTTGCGCAAGTGTGCGCGTTGGCGCAGGCTGGCTGCGATATCGTGCGTGTGAGCGTGCCCACCGAGGCCGCGCTTGAGGGTTTCCGCACCATCTGTGTCGAGTCTCCGGTGCCGATCGTCGCCGATATTCACTTTAACCATAAGCTCGCCATCGGCGCCGTCGAGGCTGGTGCCGCCAAGCTTCGCATCAATCCCGGCAATATCGGCGATTGGGCTAAGGTCGATGCCGTGATCGATGCTGCGGGCGCCGCTGGGTGCGCGATTCGTATCGGCGTCAATGCCGGTTCGCTCGAGCAGGATATCGCCGAGCGCGACGACCTCACGCAGCCCGAAAAGCTCGTGATGTCGAGCGAGCGCTTCGTCAAGCACTTTGAGGACCGCGGTTTTACGAACACTGTGCTTTCGGCCAAGGCCCATAGCGTGCAAACGACGCTTGATACCTATCGAGCCCTGTCGCGTGAGATTCCCCACGTTCCGCTTCACCTGGGCGTAACGGAGGCGGGAACCAAGCTCCAGGGCACCATCAAGAGCTCTGTAGGCTTGGGTATCTTGCTTTCCGAAGGCATCGGCGACACCATGCGCGTCTCGCTCACGGCCGATCCGGTCGAGGAACCGCCTGTCGCCTGGGGTATTCTGCAGTCGCTGGGTCTTCGCCGCCGTGGCCCCGAGATCGTATCGTGCCCCACGTGCGCTCGCTGCCAGGTCAACCTCATTCCTATCGCCGAGGAGGTCACTGAGCGGCTTAAGAACTACTCCGCGCCGCTTTCGATTGCCGTGATGGGCTGTGCAGTCAATGGCCCAGGCGAGGCCTCTGACGCCGACTTGGGCGTTGCCTGCGGACGAGGTCAGGGCCTGCTCTTTTCGCACGGCCAGATCATTGGTAAAGTAGCTGAGGACCAAATTGTCGACGCGCTTATGGCCGAGGTCGACAAGCTTATTGAGGAGAAATAAATGACTCGAGCAATGTATATGTCTAAGCTGTATGCTCCGACGCTCAAAGAGGATCCGGCCGACGCCGAGCTTGCGAGCCACCGTCTGCTGCTCCGTGCCGGCATGATCCGCAAGGAGGCCGCCGGCCTGTATTCCTATCTGCCGCTCGCGTGGCGCTCGATTCGCAAGATCGAGAACATTGTGCGCGACGAGATGGATGCTGCCGGCGCCCAGGAGCTCATGATGCCCATCATGGTCGATGCCGAGCTGTGGCGTGAGTCGGGCCGTATCGATGCCTATGGCAAGGAGCTCGTGCGCTTTGACGACCGTCACGGTCACGAGTTCGTCCTGGGCCCCACGCACGAGGAGACCGTCACGGCCCTGGTGCGCAATGAGCTGCGCTCCTACAAGCAGCTACCCGTTAACCTCTACCACATCCAGGATAAGTTCCGCGACGAGTTCCGCCCCCGCTTTGGCCTGATGCGCGGTCGCGAGTTCATCATGAAGGACGCCTACAGCTTCTCCGCCACGCAGGAGAGCCTGCAGGAGGAGTATGACAAGATGAAGCAGGCCTACGCCAACATCTGCGAGCGCTGCTATATCAAGGCCCTGCCCGTTGTTGCCGACTCCGGTGAGATCGGTGGCGATACCTCCGTCGAGTACATGGCTTTGGCCGACGCCGGCGAGGCTTCGCTGGTCTACTGCGACGATTGCGGCTTTGCTGCCGATGACGAGGCGGCAAGCACCAAGGTCGTCGTGACCGAGGGTCCTGGTGACGGTACGCTCACCAAGGTTGAGACTCCGGGCATGGGCACCATTGAGGCAGTTGCTAAGTTCTTTGGGTTCCCCGAGAACGGCACGCGCAAGTCGCTGGCACTCATCGACGCCGAGGGCAAGCCGGTCGTGGCCATTGTTCCGGGCGATCACGAGCTCAACGATTGCAAGGCCGAGCACGTCTTTGGCAAGGGCTATCGCATGATGACCGACGAGGAGCTTCAGGCGAACGGTCTGCACAAGGGCTTTATCGGACCGGTTAACCTGCCCGAGGGCATCCGTCTAGTGTGCGACGAGAGTCTGCGCGAGTCCAAGCAATGGGCCTGCGGTGCCAACGAGGTCGATTATCACTTTACCGGTGCCTGCCCCGAGCGCGATTTTACCGTCGACGAGTGGGCTGATCTGGTCACCGTCGTTGCCGGTGATCCCTGTCCGCACTGCGGCAAGCCGCTCTCTGCTGCTCGCGGCATCGAGGTCTCCCAGGTGTTCCAGCTGGGCACCAAGTACTCCGAGGCCATGGGTGCCACCTTTATGGACGAGGATGGCAAGGAGAAGCCGCTCATCATGGGTTGCTATGGCGTGGGCGTGTCTCGCTCGCTCGCTGCCGTCGTGGAGCAGCATAACGACGAGCACGGTATCGTCTGGCCGGTCTCCGTTGCCCCGTACGAGGTCGCGGTGATTCCGCTCGACCCCAAGAAGGAGGAGTGCGCTACCGTCTGCGACCAAATCGTCGAGGGTCTGTGCGCCGAGGGTATCGAGGTCGTCGTCGACGATCGCGATGAGCGTCCTGGCTTTAAGTTTGCCGACAACGACCTTATGGGCCTCCCGTATCAGGTAGTGCTCGGTAAGCGTGGCCTTAAGAACGGCACCGTCGAGCTCAAGGACCGTGCTACGGGCGAGCGCGAGAATGTGGCGATCGACGAGGTCGTCGCCAAGGTCGTCGAGCTTGTGAAGGCAGCACGTCGTTAATCGTCATTTCTGCTAGTTTCTGCTAGTAGATGTAATTGCAGGTCTGCTCCGCATCTCTCTTAGGATGAGATGCGGAGCAGTCTTTTTTGTTGCGTGAATAAGCTCGACGGGTAAAGGAAAACCCCACAGCCCAAATGAGCTGCGGGGTTTTCCTTTGTGCCTCCGATGCGAAATAAATCGCTCAGATACTACTGATAATCGACGACGTCGATCCAGTTCTTAAGGAACTCATCGTTCACGTTGCGCTTACGAGCGAGCTCGGAAGCGGCGACGATGCTCGTCCACTGACGCACGACCTGCATGGGCATGTCGGCGCGGTCGCAGTAGAGCTCCAGGTAGGCCTCAGCCTGGTCCTTGCTGTTGAGGGCAAAGAGCAGGTAGGTGGTGGCAACGTCGGCAGCAGGGGAGCCCTGGGTGGCATGTGCCCAGTCGCAGACGTACAGCTGGCCGTCGTCGCCGACGATGACGTTGGAGGGGTTGAAGTCGCCGTGGCAGACCTTGAACTCCTTGGTCATGCCGTCCAGACGCTCCTGAAGGTTGTAGCGCGTGGTGGCATTGAGCTGATCGAGGCTGTCGATCATGCGGGCGAACTTATCGCGCTGACGGTTGAGCAGCGGGGAGGTGTAGCCGTGGATCTCGATCTGGAGGTCGACAAACATCTCGAGGTACTCACCAAAGCGCTGGGGCTCGGCAGTCATCTTCTCGGCAAGGGTGGTGCCCGGAACCTTCTCGGTCACGAGCGCCCAGCCGTTGGCGTTCTCGAGCTGAGAAACCTCGAGAGCCTTGGGGCTGCGGATGCCGCACTCATTGATGCGGGCAAGATTCAAAGCCTCGTTGAACACGTCGGAGACGGGCTTGGTCTCGTTAAAGACCTTGACGATCTTGTCGCCCAGGTCGTAAACGACCTTGTTGCCGCGACGGACGAGCTCGGTCTTGGAATCGGGGAGCAGCATGATTGCATCCTTTCAACGATGCGATAGAAGCAACGGCGGGGGCGTGCGTACACCCGTGCACCCCCGCCGCAAATAACCGTGCTAAAAACTAGCAGACGGCGTAGTCCTGGGGCTCGCGGCCGTAGTAGGCGTCCAGGTAGAGCTCCTTGATCTCGCTCATGAGCGGGTAGCGCGGGTTAGCGCCGGTGCACTGGTCGTTGAATGCCTGCTCGGTCATCTCGTCGAGGGTGTCGAGGAAGTACTGCTCGTCAACACCGTAGTCGGCGATGGTCTTCTTGACGCCGATGAAGTCCTTGAGCTCCTCGAGCTTCGTGATGAAGTTCTCGAAGACCTCCTTGTCGTCCTTGCCCTCGATGCCGCAGTACTTGGCCATCTCGGCGTAGTTGTGCAGCGCGTTGGGGTAAGGATACTGGGAGAAGGTACCCATCTTGACGGGAGCCTCGGCGGCGTTGTAGCGCATAACGCGGGTCAGGATGACGGCGTTTGCGAGGCCGTGGGGCAGGTGATGGAAAGCGCCGAGCTTGTGGGCCATGGAGTGGTTGAGGCCCAGGAAGGCGTTGGCGAAGGCCATACCGGCCATGCAGGAGGCGTTGTGCATCTCCTCGCGGGCATGCGGGTCCTTGGCGCCGTTCGTGAAGCTGGAGGGCAGGTTCTCGAAGACGAGCTTGGCAGCGCGCTCGGAGAGGCCCTTGGTGTAGTCGGAAGCCATGATGGAGACGTAGGACTCGATGGCGTGGGTCATGACGTCGATGCCGGAGGCAGCGGTCAGGCCGCGCGGGGCGGTCATGCAGTTGTCGGCGTCGACGATAGCCATGTTGGGGAGCAGCGCGTAGTCGGCGAGCGGCCACTTGATGCCGGTCTCCTTGTCGGTGATGATGGCGAACGGCGTGCACTCGGAGCCGGTACCCGAAGAGGTCGGGACGGCGACGAAGTAGGCCTTCTTGCCCATCTCGGGGAAGGTGAAGATACGCTTGCGGATGTCCATGAAGTCCATGGCCATGTCCTCAAACTTGCACTCGGGGTGCTCGTACATCATCCACATGATCTTGCCGGCGTCCATAGCGGAGCCACCGCCGACGGCGATGATGACGTCCGGCTCAAAGAGAGCCATCTGCTTGGCGCCGCGACGTGCGCACTGCAGCGACGGATCGGGCTCGACGTCGTAGAAGCAGTCGTGGGCGATGCCCATCTCGTCGAGCTTGGCCTCGATGGCGCGGGTGTTGCCATTCTTGAAGAGGAACTGGTCGGTGACGATGAAGGCGCGCTTCTTGCCCATGACGGTACCGAGCTCGTCGAGGGCGACGGGCGTGGAACCCTTCTTGAAGTAGACCTTCTCGGGAGCGCGGAACCACAGCATGTTCTCACGGCGCTCGGCCACAGTCTTAACGTTGATCAAGTGCTTCACCCCAACGTTCTCGGAGACGGAGTTGCCGCCCCAGGAGCCGCAGCCCAGGGTCAGAGACGGCTTCATGCCAAAGTTGTACAGGTCACCGATGCCGCCGTGCGAAGACGGGGTGTTGATGACGATACGGCAGGCCTTCATGACGTGCTCGAACAGGCTGATCTTCTCGGCCTGGGCGGGGTGCACGTACAGAGAGGCGGTGTGGCCCGGGCCACCGGCGAGCACCAGGTGCTCGGCCTTGTCGACGGCCTCCTGGAAGTCCTTGGCGTGGTACATGGCCAGGACCGGGGAGAGCTTCTCATGGGAGAACTCTTCCTTGGCGGGGTCGGTGGAGGTGACCTCGGCGATCAGGATCTTGGTCTTGGCGGGAACCTCGATGCCGGCGAGCTCGGCGATCTTGGCGGCAGCCATGCCGGGGATGCGGTGATCGAGAGCGCCGTTCTTGAACATGGCGGCACGCAGGGCCTCCATCTCGGCACCCTGCTTGACGAAGTAGCAGCCGCGCTTCTGGAACTCGGCCTTGACCTGGTCATAGATGGTGTCGATGACGGTCACGGACTGCTCGGAAGCGCAGATCATGCCGTTGTCGAAGGTCTTGGAGTGGATGATGGAGTTGACGGCGAGCAGCACGTCGGCGGTGTCGTCGATGACGACCGGGGTGTTACCGGCGCCAACGCCCAGGGCGGGCTTGCCCGAGGAGTAGGCGGCCTTGACCATGCCCGGGCCACCGGTGGCGAGGATGATGTCGACGTCGCGCATGACCATGTTGGTCAGCTCAATGGAGGGGACATCGACCCAGCCGATGATGCCCTCGGGGGCACCGGCCTTGACGGCGGCGTCAAGCACGAGCTTGGCGGCGGCGATGGTGCACTTGGCGGCAGCCGGGTGCGGGGAGATGATGATGGCGTTGCGGGTCTTCAGGCAGATCAGCGTCTTGAAGATCGCGGTGGAGGTGGGGTTGGTCGTCGGGATGACGGCGCCCACGATGCCGATGGGCTCGGCGATCTTGGTGATGCCGTAAGCCTCGTCGCGCTCCAGGACACCACAGGTCTTGGTGTTCTTGTAAGCGTTGTAGATGTACTCTGCGGCGTAGTGGTTCTTGATGACCTTGTCCTCAAGAACGCCGCGGCCGGTCTCCTCGATGGCCATCTTCGCCAACGGGATACGAGCCTTGTTGGCGGCCATGGCGGCCTCATAGAAGATCTTGTCGACCTGCTCCTGCGTGTACGTAGCAAAAAGCGCCTGGGCCTCTCGCATCTGAGCGAGCTTAGCCTCAAGCGCCTCTACGTTGTCCACAATTGCGGGAGTAGTGTTTTCCGGTGACTTTTTCACCATTTGTGTCTCCTTGCGATCGGAGATTTACCCTACGCCTTGCATGATAGCAAGAAATTATTCGGTGAACGGGCAGATTCCCGTAAAAGGCACACTAAAACGCTTCAACTTAATGAACCGTTTCAACTAATGCTGCATCGCCCCGCTCGTCGGGGACACTCATTGGGGACAGACTTACATGAGTGCTTTCACTCATTTGGGACAGACATCGATTTGCCATTTTGCCGTTCTGGGCCTGTTATTGCCGCTCATTGGATATAAATAGGTTACAGGCTCAGCATTTCGCGTTGCGTCTCTCCTTTTAGGTGTTGCCTGTACAGTTTTGAAAGGAGAGGCTATGCCCCGATGTGCCCGCGCCGTTTCTCTCACCGGCTATTACCACGTCTATGACCGCGGCAATTCTAAACAGATAATTTTTGAAGATGACTCCGACCGCTATCGGTTCTTATCTGATATCTCGGACCGATTCGCTCGCCATGAAGTGGCGGTGTTGGCTTGGTGCCTTATGGACAATCACTTCCATTTGATGGTTGATGATCCGTTTGACAATCTTTCAAAGGCAATGCAGTGCGCATTGACGGCGTATGCTAAGTATTTCAATGGGAAAACGGGGAGAACGGGGCATCTGTTTGACAATCGCTATTCGCGGGTCGCGGTTGAGTCGGACACGCAGGCAGTGCAGCTGCTCGACTATATTCATCTCAATCCCGTGAAGGGTGCGCTTGACTCGCTCGAGGCGTACCGCTGGTCAAGCTATAAGGCATATCAGCTGGGCTATGATCCCTTTGACATCTGTGATGCGGCCCCTATGCTCGATGTTGTCGGAGGCTCCCGTCGCTATTGCGAGCATCTCAAGAAAGTTGGCGGGCGCATCTGGTCAGTTGAGGTTCTTCCGCGCCGGCGGATCCCCGATGAGGAGGCTCTTTCCGTTGCGCGCGAAGTCCTGCCGAGCATAGATCCTGCGCTGCTCAAGGCCCTGCCACGCCCCGAACGCGATGCCTGCCTGCTGAGGCTCAGGCGGGCACATCTCACGGTCAAGCAAATTGCCCGTATCACCGGTATCGGCGCCACAAGCGTGACCAAGGCTACTGCAAGCTGGAAGGATGCAGCGTGAGATAGGGGCCGTAGCCGATCGGGACGCCGCATGCGTGCGTCATGTCTGTCCCCAATGAGTGAAAACACTCATGCAAGTCTGTCCCCAATGAGTGCCCAATGAGTGCAAAAAGGCGCCCTCCGTAGGGGAGAGCGCCTTTGGTAAGTTCTATGTGAACGCGAGGTCTTTGACCCG
>URZN01000043.1 GCA_900552345.1 uncultured Collinsella sp.
GCTGCATATCGATTTTGACGCCGGCATCGCCACGATGGATGGCGAGGAACTGCATTTGACGCCGATCGAGTACAAGCTCCTGTGCCTGCTGGCGCATAACGCCGACAAGGTGCTCACGCACCAGTCTATCTTGCACGAGATTTGGGGCACGGCAACTAAGAGCGACCTGGCGAGCCTGCGTGTCTTTATGGGCACGTTGCGTAAGAAGATCGAGTCCGACCCCGCGCACCCGCGCTATATCCAAACGCACGTGGGCATCGGTTACCGATTGGTCACCCAAGGTTAGATCGCCAACCACCATCCCAATATGAGTTGCGGTGAAATAGTTCCTGTTTGGGCCTTTACCAGGCTTTTTAGGAACTATTCCACCGCAACTTTGTTATTTGCCCTTGGGCTTGCTGGCGTAGAACTTCTTCTTTTTGAGCTTGCCGGCAGGAGAGGGTTTGCCGGCAAAGTTCGACTTGCCGTTGCCGGCCTGCGCGTGCGCGGGTACTGCCGCACGGGGCTTGCGGGCTTCGGGATTGCGCAGTTCCTCGGTTCGCTCTGCAATCTCCTCGGCGCTAAAGCCGACTTCGGCCATGGCGTCCTCGATGGGCAGGCGGCGCACGATATAGCAATGGTGCACCTTCTGGTTGCGTGCGAAGTCCTCGGGGATGGTCTGTGCCGTAATGTCCTCCAGCACGACGCCCGCGCGCGCGAGCTTGCGCGTCTCGGGGCGGAAGCCGCGCAGGTTGCAGCTAAAGATGGCATGGCCGCCCTGCGCGAGCAGGCGCGATACGCCGGCCAACAGCTCAACATGGTCGCGCTGGACATCCCAGGTACGGCGGCCCATCTTTGACGAGTTCGAGAACGTGGGTGGGTCGACAAAGATCAGGTCCCAGCGGTTGCGCGTCTGGCGCTGGTCGCGAATCCAGGCGAGTACGTCGTCGCGCACAAAGTGATGCTGCGGACCCACAAAGCCGTTCTGGCGCATATTGCGCTCGGCCCAGTCCAGGTAGGTGTTGGAAAGGTCGACCGTCACAGTCTCCTCGACGCCGCCGTCTGCCGCATAGCAGGTGGCGGCGCCGGTGTAGGCAAACAGGTTGAGGAAGCGGCGCGCCTGCTTGGCGTGCTCGCGCACTAGGTTGCGGGTGACGCGGTGATCCAGGAAGATGCCCACATCCAGATAGTCGTCAAAATTGACGGCAAAGGTGAGCCCGCCCTCTTCGATGAGCGGCAGGCGACGGCGCGCGATGTTGGCGCGCTCGCCTGATGCGCCCTTACCGGCGCCCTGCTTGCCGTACTGCGAGCCGCCGCGCGAACGCATGCGGGCCTTGGCGTGCACATGCTCGGCCGGAACTTCCAGGATACGCGGCGCGATGGCCAAGATGTCGAGCATGCGGGCCTGGGCCAGCGCGGGGTCGATGGTCTTGGGCGCGGCGTATTCGGCGATGACGAGCCAGCGGCCCGGCGTCTGCGGGCAGCCCTCGTACAGGTCGATAGCGGCGGAGTAGTCGGGTAGGTCGGCATCGTAGACGCGGTAGCAGCTCACGCCCTCGCGCTTGGCCCACTTGCGGCGCAGACGGGCATTCTTGCGCAGGCGGTTGGCGAACTGCTCGGACTCCGGGATGAGCACGGGCAGCGGCTTGCCGTCGCCCAGGTCGAGCATGGCGGCAGGCTCGGGTGTGGGGGTGCCGGCGGCGTTGTCGTTGACTTCGTCGGCATCCGTGACCTCGGCCTCGGCATCCGCACTGGTCGAAGCTTCAAACGCCGCGGCAGCTTGGTCGAGCGAAGGCCAGACTTCGACGGTCGCCTCCTCGTTATTGGGCATGACGGCGATCGAGCGCTCGGGCTCGGCGTGGAGCGCGCGGGCCAGCAATCCGTCGCGGGTGAGCGCGGCGACCGGCGCCGCGGCAAGCTCGGGCGCGCGGCGCAGCTCGCCGACCAGCGTCATGGCGTCATGCATGAGCGAAAGCGGTGTCTCGGTCGTATCCGCGACCACGGCGGCACCGGCGACGGCGCCCGCATGGTCCAGCACGGTGGCGGACTTGGCGGCGCAAAAATCGACAAAGCGCTTGTAGCCGGCGCACTTGACCATGCGCTCAGCGGTCTTGCGGGCGGCGGGGTCAACATCCACGGCAACGATGCGCGCCTGGCGCTCGCGTGCCGCCGTCTCGCGCTCGCGCGCTTCGGCACGCAGCTGCTCCCACAGGGCGGCGTCGTGCAGCTGCCAGCCCTCAAAGCCCCAGCGCTTGCGTGCGGCGCCCGGGGCGCGGTCGGCCAGAATATTCACGGCCTCCAGCAGCAGGCCGCCGCCGGCGCACGAGGCGTCGACCAGCGTGGGCAGGGCTTCGTTTTCGTAATCATCGGCCGTCAGCTCGCGCTCGCACAGCGCGGTCCAGCCGACCTGCGCCAGCACCAGAGCGGCGTAGTCGGGGCGCAGCACGTGCGCACCCTCGCCGGCGCGGGTCGCTGCGGGCGGCAGGCGCTTGAATAACGGATCGCCCGAAAGGTCCAGGCTTATGCTCGCGCGGCGCTGACGCAGCGAAAGCAGCAGGTGAACGTCGGGATCGGCGGCGTCGACATCGGCGCGACGGCCCGTGGTCTCGGCCAGGCGGTCGCACAATGCGTCCTTGGCGCGCAGGGCCGAGAAGCGCGTGTTGCGCAGCTGCTCGGTCACGCCGCGGGCGGTGATGGCGATGGTGGCGCCGGGGCGAACAATGCCCTCCCAGGCGATGTCGTAAACGCTATCGTACAGTTCATCGGCATCTTGCGCCTCAAAGCGCCCAAGCACCACGAACACGCGGCTGGCCAGGCGCGACCACAGACAGGCGCGGTAGCCTTCTTCGAGCTCGCCCTCAAACGTGGCGCGGCCCTTCAGCCGGCGAACATGCGAAAGCCCGAGGCGTTTAAGCTCATCGGCGAGTGCGGACTCAAAGCCCTCGGGGCAGCTTGCGTAAAATTCCATGGGTGACCTCTCTGGTTGCGTCGCTCCATTATATGATGGATACTTCGTTTACTCTCGCCCCCGAAAGGAACCCATATGATTGATGCGTGCCCCGATTCCGCCGTGCTCTTTTTTGACGTGGACGGCACGCTGACGTCGTTCGATCCCGACAACATGACCGACAAGGACTTTTCGGCGGTTCACCCCTCGCAGACGGTCGTCGAGGCGTTTCATCGTCTGCGCGACGCGGGACACCAGGCATTTATCTGCACGGGTCGTCCCCTGTGGCTCATCGCGGACAGCTTGCGTGCGCTCGATCCCGCGGGCATCGTTGCCATGGCAGGCGCCACGCTCGAGGTCGAGGGCCGCGTGGTGCATGAGGACTGCTTTGACGAAGACATTGTTGCGGAGCTCGCTCGCCGTATGGTCGCGGCAGGGATTGAAGCCTTTTTCGAGACCAACGTGGCTACTTTTGCCCTGGAACCCGCGGGCGTTGAGCAGTCGTCTCTGATCGGCACTTCTGTGGTGCACAGCACCGAGGAAATGCGCGTCGACGGCCGTCTGCGCGTGGGCAAGGTAGGCATCGTCGCGAGCGACCTGGCTCGCGTAGCCAACGATGATGGCTTTATCGATCGCGAGTTTGAGCTGTGCAACACCGGTGGTCAGAATCGCGAGCTGAGCCCCAAGGGCATCGACAAGGGCGTGGGCGTGGCGCGAGCGCTGGAATACCTGGGTCGCACCGGCAACGCGCGCACCTTTGGCTTCGGCGATTCGGGTAACGACCTGGGCATGCTCGCTGCGGTCGAGACGGCTGTCGCCATGGGCAACGCCATGCCCGAGGTCAAGGCGGTCGCCGACTACGTGACCGACGATGTCGCACACGACGGCACCGTCACGGCGATGCAGCATTTCGGCCTCATCTAATGAATCCCGCATTCTGACGTTTGCTCAAACTGCGACTCTTTGCTTTTGCATGCTCAATCGATTTATCAATCCAAACACTGAGGTGTTTATGCCGTTCGCCGAGAAGATAAAAACCCGCAGCTCACGCCTTGATAAACATAGGTAAAGTGTTTAGCAGTTTATCGGCCGTATGCTAACGAAAGGAATCAGGCAGATGGCAATCAAGGTGTTCGCTGACGGTGCAAACCTCGAGGGCATGCTCGACATGTACGAGAACGGCAACGTTCAGGGTTTCACGACCAACCCGTCCCTTATGAAGAAGGGTGGCGTGACGGATTACCGCGCGTTTGCCAAGGAGGTCCTGGCTCACATCACCGATGTGTCCGTGTCGTTTGAGGTCTTTGCCGACGACGTCGAGACCATGGAGGTCGAGGCCCGCGAGATCGCTACCTGGGCCGAGAACGTCTACGTCAAGATTCCGTGCGTGACCACCAAGGGCGAGTCTACCGCCGAGCTGGTCCGCAAGCTTTCGGCCGATGGCATCAAGGTCAACGTCACCACCATCTTTACGCCCGAGCAGGTCGACGAGATGGTCGAGGCCGTTGACGTCGAGACGCCGTCCATCATTTCGCTCTTTGCCGGCCGCATCGCCGACACCGGCGTCGACCCCATTCCGTTTGTGACGGAGTCGGTCAAGAAGGCCGCCGCCAAGCCCAACTGCGAGGTCCTGTGGGCGTCCGCGCGCGAGCTCATCAACATCTACCAGGCCGAAGCCTGCGGTTGTCAGATCATCACGGTGCCCAACAGCATCCTGGCCAAGCGCAAGAACATCGGCCGTGACCCGTACGAGGTCTCGCTCGACACCGTCCGCGGCTTTGCCAAGGATATCGCCTCGCTCGGCTTCCACATTCTGCCGTAACGCGAACACTGGCTGCGCCGAGGGTTGTTCGCCCCGGCCTTTCCTTTCCCTATCGCTCACGCGCTTCGCGAGGGTCGCGCTAGGCAAAGGAAAGGCCGGGGCTGCCGACACGAACTTGCTAGTAGGTTGGTGTTTGGCTTCCATATCCTGCCGTGGACAAAGGTACCCCCGCCTGCGACGTGCAAAATCGAGAGTATTCAGCAAGGTAAAGGTTTTTATCAGCTAGCTGAAGCACGGAACAGCCCCCGTTTTGGCTCTGACGACGCTAAAACGGGGGCTGTTTTTGACTTTATTGCCTCTGAGGGGCGTTCGGGGCGGCGGAAATTGCAGAATACTCGCGATTTTGCACGTCGCGAGAGGGGGGACCCTTGCTTTAGGTGGTTTACTTCCCCTGCACCATGGTGAGCGAGATCTTCTTGCGGTCGCGATCGACCTTTTCCACCCACACCTTTACCGTGTCGCCGACGCGCACCACGTCGCTCGGGTGTTTGACGAAGCGGTTGGCGAGCTTGGAGATGTGCACGAGGCCGTCCTGGTGCACACCCACGTCGACGAAGGCGCCAAAGTCGACGACGTTGCGCACCGTGCCCTTGAGTTCCATGCCGGGCTCCAGGTCGTCGATGGAAAGTGCCGAGCGGCTAAAGACCACCTCGGGCGCGTCGTCGCGCGGGTCGCGACCGGGCTTCTTGAGCTCGTTGACGATGTCGATGAGCGTGAGGGTGCCGCAGTCCAGGTCGCTAGCCAGCGTTGAGATGCTGCCCAGACGGCGCTCGATGTCGGGCACGCCGCCACGGCTGAGCTCGCTGGCTTCAACGCCGGCGCGCTCCAAGACGGACGTTGCCACCTCGTAGCTCTCGGGGTGGACGCTCGTCGCGTCGAGCGGGTTCTTGCCGCCGCTGATGCGCAGGAAACCTGCGGCGTTGAGATATGCCTTGGGTCCAAGCTTGGGGACTTTCTTGAGCTGGCGGCGATCGGTAAAGGCACCGTTTTCCTCGCGGTAGGCCACGATGTTCTTGGCCACGCTCGGCGTGATGCCCGATACGTATCCCAGCAGGCTCGCGCTCGCGGTGTTCACGTCGACGCCCACGCGGTTGACGACGTCCTCCACCACGTGGCCCAGGGAGCGCGAAAGCTCTGCCTGGTCAAGGTCGTGCTGGTACTGGCCAACGCCGATGGACTGGGGCGGAATCTTGACGAGCTCTGCCAGTGGGTCTTGCAGACGGCGGCCCAGGCTCATGGCGCCGCGCACGGTGACGTCCAGATCGGGGTATTCCTGACTGGCGAGCTCGGAGGCGGAGTATACCGACGCGCCCGCCTCGTTGACGATGGTGTATCGCAGCCCGGGCGCCTGCTCGGCAATGAACTCCGAGACGACTTCTTCGGTCTCGCGGCTGGCGGTGCCGTTGCCGATGACGATGGTGTTGACGCCGTCCTTCTTGACGAGGCGGGCGAGCTCGCGCTTGGTGCCGGCGACGTCGTGGCGCGGCTTGGTGGGGTAGACCACACCGTGGTCGAGCAGCTTGCCGGTCTCGTCCATGACGGCGACCTTGCAGCCCGTGCGGTAGCCCGGGTCGAGCGCGAGCACGCGGGCGCCGCGCACGGGGCGTGCCGAGAGCAAGCCTTCGAGATTCTTGGCAAAGACGTTGATGGCCTCGGTCTGGGCGCGAACGGTGAGTTTGGCGCGGGCCTCGCGCTCCAGCGAGGGGGCCATGAGGCGCTTGTAGCCGTCGGCGATAGCGGCGTCAAAGACGGGCGCGAACACGCCTTGGCGGCGGGGCCAACGGCTGCCGAGGCGCGCCGTGGCGACAGCACCGTCGACGTTCACGCGCACGCGGAGTTTGCCCTCGCGCTCACCGCGGTCGATAGCCAGCACGCGGTGGTTGGGTATACGGCGCAGCGGCTCGTCAAAGTTGTAGTAGGGCTCGTAGGGAGTCTTTTCGGCGGGGTCGGTGGCCTCGACGACGATGTCGGCGGTGTTTTGCGTAAAGGCGCGCAGGTCGGCGACGTTCTCGGGATCTTCGGCTACCGTCTCGGCCACGATGTCGGCGGCGCCGGCGAGCGCCTTCTCGGGCGTGTCGAAGCCGGCCTCCTCGTTGACGTATGCCGCGGCGGCGTCGAGTGCGCTGCCCTTGGCCGAGGCCTGCATGATGATCATGTTGGCGAGCGGCTCCAGGCCGGCCTCGCGGGCCTTTTGCGCGCGGGTCATGCGCTTTTTGCGGTAGGGCTTGTAGAGGTCCTCGACACGCTGGAGCTGCGTGGCCTCGCGAATCTGCTGTTCGAGTTCGGGCGTGAGCTTGCCCTGGGCGTCGATGAGCAGAATGACGTCCTCTTTGCGCTGCTCAAGATTGCGCAGGTAGGACAGGCGCTCGTCGAGCGCGCGCAGGGCGACGTCGTCCATGCCGCCCGTTGCTTCCTTGCGGTAGCGCGAGATAAAGGGGATGGTGTTGCCCTCATCGATGAGCTTGACGGCAGCCTCGACGTTGGCGGCCTTAAGGTTGAGCTCGCGGGCGAGCTGGGCGATAAGATCCATGGGACTCCTTGCGTTTAAGGTGCGTTTGCAGCACAGGGCTACCAAGGATACCACCCGTCCCAAAAGACTGTTTTGGGGTTGCGCCACGAAAGGGGCCTATCTACTACGTTTGAACCGTATGGGTCGACCATCCCCCGGTTTTCCGAAAATCGGCAAGCCGTCTACCTGCGGTTTTAATTTCGCGAAATTCGGCATGGTTGAGGGTAATCGGTTAAACGTAGTAGATAGGCCCATTTGGTGGCGAACGAATCAAGCCGAGGTGCAAAATAGCCCCCGCCCCAGAAAAATCGTCGTTAAGGTAGCAAAAAGCCCCGCGGGCAGGAGGCTGCTCGCGGGGCAAAGAAGAGGGGCATATTTGTGGCGGACCGAGGGGTTCGGCATGGGGTTTCTGCCGCGGCCGCTCTTAAGGCATTACAGCTCGACGAGCTGGCCGGTCTCGGCGGCCTCCTTGATGGCGTTAAGCAGCGTGAGCGTCTTAACGTTGTCGGCGGGGGTCACGACGGGCTCGACCTCGCGGCGAACGACCTTCACAAAGTGCTTGAGCTGCATCTTGTGCGGCAGTGCCGGGTCGACAGCCGGAATCTCCATCTGCAGCGGCTTGTGCCAGTTGGAGGCTCCGTCGTAGGAGAACTGGTGCAGGCGGGGCAGCGAAAGGGCACCCAAGGTTCCGCCAATAAAGTAGGCGTCGGCGTCGAAGGGGCGGTACTGCGGATCCTCGCGAGCGGTGGCCTCCCAGTTCCAGGGGCTGGCGGTGGCGT
>URZN01000044.1 GCA_900552345.1 uncultured Collinsella sp.
CCTGTTTACAGACTGAAATGGTAGAAAATAATAGCAAACAAAACCACACGAGTGCCCAATGGTTGCAGGCGTTTTACCATGCGGGGCCTTCCAGCCGACTTGGCAGAAGGCCCCGCATGCAGTGCTCACTTACCGTGTATTAAAAACGTAGCGGTCCAGGCGGTCGCACGCCTCCCTTACGCGCGAAAGCGGCAGCGCCAGATTCACGCGAATGTGGCAGGGCCCGTGGAACGGACGGCCGTCCTGATACCCCACGCCCACGCGCGCCCCCTCGTCGAGCAGCCACTGAACATCGCGGCCATGCTCGCGGCACCACTCGGTGCAGTCCAGGAACACCATGTACGTGCCCTGCGGACGCGAAAACGCGACGCCCTTCCAATGTTTTTCTGCATACGCGCAGAAGTACTCGATATTGCCGGCAAGCACCTGGTTAAGCTCGTCCACCCACTCGTAGCCTTGCGGCTGGTAGGCACCGATAAGCGCGTGCATGGAGAGGACGTTCATCTCGTTGTAGTGGGTCTTGTTGGACACGGCGCACACGCGGTCGCGCAGCGTCTCGTTGTAGATGATGTGGTAGCTGCCGACCAGACCCGCCAGGTTAAACGTCTTGCTCGGCGCATAGAGGGCAACCGTGCGCATGCGGGCATCCTCGCTCACCGACTGCGTCGGGATATGCTTGTGTCCCGGCAGGATGATATCGGACCAAATCTCGTCCGAGATCACCACGCAATCGTGCTGGCGATAGATGTCCATGGCGCGCTCGATCTCGTTGCGCTCCCATACGCGGCCGCAGGGATTGTGCGGCGAGCAGAACACCGCGGCATGAATGTTGTTTTGGGCGAGTTTGCACTCCATGTCCTCAAAGTCCATGCGCCACACGCCCTGGTCGTCGAGTTTAAGCGGGCTGTGGACAATGCGATAGCCCGCGGCTTCGATAGACTTGGTAAAGCCGATGTAGGTGGGGCTGTGGACCAGCACCGCATCGCCCGGCTGGACATACGCGCGCAACGTCGACACGACGCCGCCCAGCACGCCGTTTTCGTAGCCGATATGCTCAGGCGCCAGGCCCTCGACGCCGTTGCGGCGGCCCTGCCATTCGATGATGCGGTCGAAATACTCGGGGCGCGGATTGAAATAGCCAAACATGGGGTGCTGAGCGCGCTTGATGATGTACTCCTGGACCGTGGGCACCGTGGCAAAATTCATATCCGCCACCCACATGGGAATGCGGTCGAAGCCCTCATCGGGTGCGTTCGGAGCCATACCGGGGATCTCGCCCCAGGAGTCAACGGCGATGGAGTCCATGCCGTGGCGGTCGATAAGCGAGCTAAAGTCGTATTTCATGCTGAACTCCCGTGCGAAGTGGATTGTTTTGGTAGGCGTTATTGTCCACCAGCGTGGGCAGTTTTGGCATGGGGTTTGGCGTTGTTTTTGACGGATACGGACGGATGGCCGGTTAGTCTTGCACGTCGTTGATGGCGGTTACCGTTAGCTGGGCTCCGTCGACCGTAAAAGATATGTCAAGCCCGGCGAAGGCCAGATGATAGACGCGGTTTGGCTCGTGCTTGCTGGCCGCGCGGCGCGGATCTTGGCGAAGAACCTCGACCAGACCGGGGAGCTTTGCGGGCGGGACCATATCCTGCAGCGTCTGCGGGAACTTGATGTCGAGCTCTTGCCACGGAGCATCCTCAATCCAGCCGCCCGTTGCATCCGGGTGGCAGTCCGCAAACGGAATGTAGGGCTTAATGTCGTAGATGGGCGTGCCGTCGCGCAGGTCGGACCCCAGCACATGGATGATGGGGCCGTCGTCGGTAAGCTCCACGCGGTCGAGCTTGACGCAGGTGAGACCGATGGGGTTAGGGCGAAACGGACTGCGTGTGGCAAACACGCCCACGCGCTCGGCTCCACCCAGACGAGGCGGGCGCACGGTCTTCGACCATTTTGCGTTGGTTCCGGACCTGTCCTGCGTTTTGGCATCGGCGGCTATGTCCTTAGCCGTTCCGCCGGGCGTTCCGTTTTCGAAGCGCCACAGCAGCCATAGGTGAGAGAAGGAGTCCAGACCCTCAACCGCTGCATTGGAGGCAAATTCCGGCTCAAAAAAGATGCGTCCCTGCAGATGGGGTGCCAAAAAGCTGTTGCGCGGAATGCCGAACTTCTGCGGCAGGTCGGTATGTATGTGTGCAATAGGTTTCATGCCGGTCATTGTACGGCATGGAGGCGTGGGGCGTTGCGCGCAATTCTTCGCCGCGGTCTCCCGTCGTGCAACCAACGGTTGCTTGGAAGGGCGCCTGCCGCCGCGTATGCTTAAGCTATCAACCAGCAGAAAGGAGCCGCTATGGCCTTTGCAGAAAAGCTCATTGCCATCCGTCGCGCCCATCACCTTACCCAAGAGCAGCTCGCCGCCAAGCTCTTCGTCACACGCCAAGCCGTCAGCCGTTGGGAGCGCGGCGAAGTCACCCCGGGTATCGATATGATGAAGCTCATTGCCGCCGTAACCGGAGAGCCGCTGCCCCACCTGCTCGAAATGCCCGAGCATTATTGCCAGAGCTGCGGCATGATACTCACGCCCGACGACTGCGGTACCGATGCTGCGGGCGCCACGACCGACCATTACTGCAAGTGGTGCTACGACCATGGCAAGTACACCTACGACACCACCATGGAGGCGATGATTGAAGATTGCGCCCCGCGGCTGGCGCAAAACACCGGCATGTCGCTCGACGAAGCCGTCTCGCTCATGGGCGCCGTCCTGCCGCAACTGGAGCGCTGGCACACCGTGCAGGAAAACGAAGAGCGCTACGGCGCCGAGGCGCGGGCGCGCTATGGCGATGAGGCTATCGATGCAGCAAACGAAACGTTACTGGACATGGATCCTCAGACATGGAACGACATGAAGGAACTTGAACGCGCTATTTTGGGTCAGCTCTCGATTGCCATGGGCGACGGCGATGCGGACGGAAGCGAGGCTCGCAAGCTTGTCGCGATGCATCGTCGGTGGATTGTCCTTAACTGGGGACACGAGCCCCAGAACGAAGCGTATCTGGGCCTCGCCCACGGTTATCTGGCCGACCAGCGCTTTATCGACTGCTACGACAAGGCCTGCGGCACCGGAGCCACGGCGTTTCTGGTACAGGACATCGAATCGTCGTTGACGCGCGCATAGACCGCGGCGGCTTTGGGTATTTCAATCAAAACTTCAACCGATTGGAGACCCATGGCTACTGATCACGAGCTCGCGCTATTCGTTATGACCGGCTGCCCGTATTGCTTAAAGGTCAAGCGTTTCCTTGCCGATAACGGCGCGACCATCCCCGAGCGCAATATCTCGACCGATTCCGATGCCGAACAGACACTCATCGCCGTCGGCGGAAAGCGCCAGGTTCTCTGCTTGTTCATCGACGGCAAGCCGCTCTACGAATCGAGCGACATCATCGCATGGGTACAAAAGAACCTGCTCTAACACTCGCGTTGCGACCGGCTCGCCCCAACCTATACGACCCAAACATGTACACCAGCATCCAAAGTCGACATTTTTCGACATCTTTGGATGCTGGCGTACAGTTTTTGCGGGTAGTCATGGACGCTCTTAACCGTCTAATTGTTTGAGGCGACCTTTGGATTATGGCTGTTTGACGCCTCTGGAAAGGATTTCCGAGAGGGCTGTGGTCAAAAAAGGGCAAATATGAGTACTGCTACCTGTTTAGTAGCAGCGATTTTGATCACTTCAGGAACTATTCAACGTTCCATACGTCCGTAGACGACGCTATTTCTCCTCATATGTTTAATAAAAGTAGCTCCTAATGGGAACAAATCTCATCAGGAGCTACTATTTATAGCAAAATAAATGTAACTATAATGGCAACAGTACTCATATTTGCCCTTTTTTGACCACGACCCTCCAGAATAGCCGCTGAGGACGACACTAAATGACATAATCCGGCACTTGGACGTTCTTATATGACTAGCCATTGAAGGACACCTAACGACTACTCCCATTCGCGACACACTGTGTCGCGAATTAAGCTGGTCCCATTATCGAAGACCAGTGAGAGCTCCTGCCCAGAATCTCGATAGCTTAATAAAGCGCTCCCCTCCGGAAGTTCAATGAGCATCCAAATTCCAGGCTGAAAAGCAAAGGAGTATCGAAGCCGTCAATGCTCATTTCCTATCGAACACGCGGGTCAAAACAAGCTAATTAGCCTGATAAACTGTTTGTATTTTTGTCTACAAAACTGTATACAAAAAGAGTATCCGTTGACCTGTGCTCGACATTATGCCGATCGATAGGAGGCGCTATGGACGCAAAGCAACTCGAAAAGATGATGGGATTTGCCCCTGGAGAGTTGGAGAAAACCGCGGAAGCCTACGAAAAAGATGAGTGGCCGAAGGGTCGCACCATCAAGCTGGGAAGGCCGCCGATTTCTGACGAGCCAAGCGTTGTTTTATCCGCACGCGTGGGTGAATCGGTCCTTGAAGCCTTTGACGCAAAAGCAAAGCGCCATGGGCAAACACGCACGGAGCGACTCAGGGAGCTCATCACGCTTGATGCAATGATTGCCTAGTTACCCACCACACCCAAACATGTACACCAGCATCCAAAGTCGACATTTTTCGACATCTTTGGATGCTGACGTACAGCTTTTGCAACATAGTCATTGGGGACGTTCTTAAATGACTAGTCGTTAAAGAACGTCCCCAATGGCTAACTAGCCGTGGAAGCGGGCTATGGGCGCAAGCGGCTGCTCGCGAAAGACGCGCTCGACGGCGGCGCGGTATTCGTCGACCTTTTTGGTCTTACGTACGAGCTTGTGAACGATAGTGGGGTCGGCGAAAGCGCACTTGGCGTAGAACCACCACTCCTTCATGCGAAAGACCGCGTTACCGCCAATCTCTTCTGCATAGGCAGCAAACAGCGTGTCATGGAAACGCTGCAGCTCGGCTGCCGTGGCAGCAGGACCGCCGTTGACCATGCGAGCCAGAGCGGGGTTCGCGAGCAGGCCGCGCCCCAGCATTACATGACGTGTGCCGGGATAGGCCTCCACCAGCGCATCCATGTCCTCAAGATCAAAAATATCGCCGTTGTATGCCACCGGAAACGGCGCGCGCTCCAGCGTCTCGCCATAAAACTCCTTGCGCGGCGAGCCCGTATAGCGGTCCTTTTGCACGCGCGGGTGCACGATCAGCTCTGCCAACGGTATGCGGCAATACAGATCGAGCACGCGCTCGTATTCGTCGTCACTCTCCAGCCCCAGCCTGGTCTTGACCGATACCGGCAACGGCGAGCGTTCGCACACGTCGCTCAAGAACACCTCAAGTTCGTCGAGATTACGCAAGAAACCCGAGCCCTTGCCCTTGGCGACAACCGTCCCCGAGGGGCAACCCAAGTTGAGATTGACCTCGCGATAGCCCATGTCGGCGAGCACCTGTGCCGCCCACACAAACTCGTCCGCGTTCTTGGACATCAGCTGAGGCACTACGTTAAGCCCCTGGTTATTGGCAGGATCGATCTCCTTAAACGCCTTGCCGCCAAAGCGGTTGCCCACCCGCGGCGGCGGCAAAAACGGCGTGTAATAGCAATCGAGTGCGCCGAAGCACTCCGCATGCACGCGACGGAACACATGCCCGGTAATCGCCTCCATAGGGGCAAGCGAAAGAATCATCTACTCTTCTCTCATATCAACGGATGTGACAAAGGAACCGCCCCCTTGTTACATGCATTATGCCTTGTGCTCCAGATGATTCACAAGGCAGAGGCAGCAGCTTGACGATAATCACCCTTCCATCCGGCGCCTCATGCAACGAAGGTGAATGGCGCCCACGATCAAACGATCACCAACAGCATGCTGTTGACCGCTATGTATGAACAACAGACATCCTCCACTCATCTATACTCAAGAGCGTGTGCACATCGCCCCCGAAAAACGATAAGAGTCGAGGCCCCATGCAGCAGCTCACCGAGCAAGAAAAGAAACGTATCCAGCGGTACTGCACATACCCCAAAATCGCAGCGACCGCACTCGTCATGTCGTTCGTAGCATGCCTGTTGATGTTGCCGCTCCAAATGATCAACGATATCGCGTTCCACCAAAAGGAATTCCAACCCGCGGGCATATATACCGCTATCGCACTCACCGTAATCGAACTCGCCATCTTTTGCTATTGCGCTCTTGCGCCGCGCTTTGGAATGCAGGGCAAACAGTGGAAGGAACTGCAGAGCAGGCTTGCGGTGGCCCAGACCAACAAGGACCATTCCGCGGAGGTCGCCGGCGTGCTTGCCACGCAAGCTGCCGGCCGCCTGCTCAAGAACAGCGATAACGATCTCGTGCGCAACCTGGGCGGTGCCGCTGAGGTTGCCAGCGCCGTAGGGGCAGTCGCCACGGCGGCAGACGTGCTGGCCGAAACCTCGAGCAATGCCGAGGCCATGGCGGCCGCATACGGCGTTGTGATTCCGAGCGCCAAGAAACAGATTATCGCACTCATCGCAGTGCCCGCCATTGTGCTGCTTGGCGTCTACATCCCGCAGTTTGTCCAGGGGAATAACGAGCTTCAGGCAAGAAAGGCTGCAGCCGCCGAGCAGCTCGCCATCGCGCAAGATGCCTTGGAGCCCGCGTGCGAACGCGTCGCGGCAGACGACCCGTACGAGTCGTATCACGACTACGGCTACCGCATTATCGGCTATCTGCGCGATAATGACCTCGGCGCTCAAGCAGCCTATGTCTACCTTTCTTTCGATGCAGATGGCATGCTCACGGACGTCGATTACGTCAGTCAGATCGACCCCGAGGCAAGCCTCGCAGACAACCTCGCCCGCGCCGAGCAGGATATCGCGACGCTCTGCGCCCCGCTCAACGGGTTGGACATTTCCGTTGCCACACCGGGCCTCCTCACGCCATGCAGCCTGTCGGATGAATTTAAACAGACATTTTTAGCTGGCTCCCTATATGAAGAAATCAGCATCAAGACGGAGGACGAATCTATCAAGTCGTACTACACCTTTGACACCGAGGCCGCAGAAGAATTCGACGAATACACCCATCCGGAAATTAGGCTCATGCTCTCTGCAAAGAAGAACTAAAGGCTTTCGATCTAATTGCCGCTCGCGAACATCGTCTATATCTCGAGGTCTAATACTTTTCCGAGAAGTGAACGACCGTTTTTGGACCCCTGAAGCATCGACATTTTCTGGCGCCAAAACCGCAGGATTTGGTTGGCAAAACCGCAGGAAATTGCATCTCAAAAGTGTCGATGCTTCGGGGGTCCATTTTCACTCGTTCACTTCTTGGAAAAGTATTAGACCTCGAATTCACAAGCCGCTCAATGTGACAAAGGGACCGTCCCTTGTCACATTATTCGGAGCGCAGGGCCTCCACGGGATCTTTTTTGGATGCGCTGCGGGCCGGCAGCAGGCCAGCGACAACCGTCAGCAGTACCGAAATTGCAATGAGCACCAGCGCATCCTGCACGGGCAGGCTCATCAGATTGGGCACCTGTTTGGCAGCAAGCGCCCAGGCATTAACCGGGAAGCTCACGGCCACCACGACGACAATGGCAAAGACACCGGCGATAAGCCCCTCAATAAAGGTCTCGGCATTGAATACGTTGGCCACATTGCGCTTCGATGCGCCGATTGCGCGCAGGATGCCGATCTCCTTTTTGCGCTCCAGTACGCTGATGTAGGTGATGATGCCGATCATGATGGAGCTCACCACAAGACTGATGCTCACGAATGCGATGAGTACCAAGCTGATGGTGTTCACGATGTCGGTCACCGAACCCATGATGATGCCCATGTAGTCGGTGTACGAGATTGCCTGCTCGTCGTGGCCGGCGGCTTTGACCTGCTTGTTGTACGCATCGATATGGTCGAGTACGCGCTCCTTGGCCTCAAAGTCGCGCGGGAAAATCTTGACCGAGATGGGGTCAGCCTCGTCCGCATAGCCCAGTGTGGTCAGATTGTTATCGTAGGTGAGCTTCGACGCCTTGGCATAGCTCATCATGAGCGAACTCAGGTCCTCGGCGTCCATGTTGAAATGGAT
>URZN01000045.1 GCA_900552345.1 uncultured Collinsella sp.
CCCAGAGGGTTTCCATGGCACGACCGTATGCGGCCTCGACGGCGGCAGAGCTGGAAAGGCCGCCGCCCGAGGGGACGGAGCAGGTGAAGGCGAAGTCGAAGCCGTGGGGCTCAACGCCAAGAGCTGCAATCTCGTGGGCCATACCGCGCACGAGGCTTGCGGAGGTGCCCTTCTCGGACTCCTGAACATCTAGCGTATCGAGTGTGATCTCAAAGGTGGGATAGCCCTCGTCGGCTACGCGAACCTTGTTGGAGTCGGTTGCCACGGCGATGCCGTCAACGGCGACATCAAGCGAGCCGGCGATAACGTGGCCGCCCTCGTGGTCGGTGTGGTTGCCACTGATCTCGGAACGGCCGGGCGCGTGCACATAGAGCACCTGGCGGTCGCCGATGGGGCCAAACTCCTCCTCAAACAGTTTGGTGAGCGTGGCGAATGTCTTTTCGTCGGGGGTGGTCATGGGAGTCCTTTCCTTGGTGCGCACGGGCGAGTTTTGCGTCGTTATGAGTACGTTAACAACTTGAAGCGGCGTGAACCAAGTGTTCACGATAACGCACGTTACGGGCTATGTTAACGTACTCATAACACAACGCTTCTCACTTTTTGAGAATCTGGTAATCGGTAGAAATACAGCCGTGAACGGTACTGCTGTATGGACTTATAAAGCAGAAGAGTTGCGGATTGAAAAAGTAGAGTACGTTAACATGCGTCCGACGATAGCGGGCTTCGGCGCGGGGTGTGTTTCTGCCCGGGCCGGCATGCACGCTATTCAGATCTCGCAAGGGTGAAGGTGATCCTGTGGCAAGGCGCCCGTCCAACGATACAGGTACGCGTCCGGTCTCCATGGCCGACGTCGCCCGCGCTGCCGGCGTTTCGCAGCAGACGGTTTCGCGCGTCGCCAACGGTTTGCCCAACGTTAACGAGCAGACGCGCCAGCGTGTGCAGGCCGCTATGCAAGAGCTCGGCTTTCGTCCGAGTTATGCCGGTCGCTCGCTGCGCGACGGTCGCTACCATTCGGTCGGCCTGTGCGTCAACGATGTCACCAAGTTCGGCAACCTCTCAATGATCGACGGCATCGCCAGCGCTGCTCGCGAGCATAATTGCGCTATCACGCTGGTCGAGATGTCCAAGACCGAGGAGTTTTCGCTTGCCGAGGCCACGCGTCGTATGGCCGCATTGCCGGTGGACGGCATCATCATCGGCATGAGCCGCATGGCGCCCGATTTTGAGACGTTTGATCCACTGCCGGGCATTGGCACGGTCATCGTTACCATGTACGCGCACCCGCGGGTGACCACGGTCGATTCCGACCATTACGGCTGCTCGCTATTGCTTATGGATCACCTGTTTGAGCTGGGGCACGAGCAGATTCGCTATATCGGCGGCCCGTCGTTCTCGGTCGACGAGCAATTTCGTCGCGCCGGTTGGCAGGATGCGCTCGAGCGTAAACACATCGAGCCGGCAGAGCCGCTCGAGGGCGACTGGTCTGCCAACAGCGGTTACGAAGCCGGCAGGTATCTGGCCGAGCACGATCACACCATGACGGCGATCTATGCGGCAAACGATCAGATGGCAAATGGCGCGATTGCCGCGCTGCGTGATAGCGGCCTGCGCGTGCCCGAGGACGTGAGCGTGGTGGGCGTCGACGATTCGCTCGATGATTTTGTGGCACACAACGAGCTCACGACCGTGCGATTCGATCTACATCAGCGCGGACGCGAGGTGTTTGAGCATGCGGTTCCCGAGGCGGGTACGGCGGGCAAAACCGTTGCCATCCGTATTCCCGGCCAGCTCATTATTCGACATAGCACGGCGATACTGCGCGCATAGTTTGTGCAGGTCAACGGCAGTATATTCCGCCTCAATTACAATCGGTAAGGATGCTGACGGATAGCCGTGGCTATGAAGGCGAGTGTTATGATAGACGGGTTCTTTTGTCTATCTAGGAGGCTTTGCCTGATGGAGATCACCAAGGATATCCGCTACATCGGTGTCGACGATCACGACATTGACCTGTTCGAGGGCCAGTACGACGTGTCCGAGAACGGTATGGCATACAACAGCTACGTTATCTTGGGCGAAAAGATCGCTGTCGCCGATTCAGTCGACGGCGGTTTTGTTGACGAGTGGCTCGGCAACCTCGAGGCCGTGCTCGATGGCCGTACGCCCGACTACCTGGTTGTCCATCACATGGAGCCCGATCACTCCGCCGGTATCGCCGCCTTTATGGAGCGCTATCCCCAGGCACAGATTGTGGCCAGCATGGGCGCCTTCCGCATGATGGTCAACTACTTTGGCACCGACTACCCCGAGCGCAAGATGGTCGTCAAAGAGGGCGACGTGCTCGACCTGGGCGGCCACAGCCTGACCTTTATCGGCGCCCCCAACGTTCACTGGCCCGAGGTGATCTTCTCCTACGAGTCCACCGACAAGGTGCTCTTTAGTGCCGACGGCTTTGGCAAGTTTGGCGCCAACGACATCGAGGATCCCGAGGGGTGGGCTTGCGAGGCTCGCCGCTACTACTTTGGCATCGTCGGTAAGTTCGGCAAGTTCGTGCAGGCCGTGCTCAAGAAGGCCGCCGACCTGGACATCCAAATCATCTGCCCGCTCCACGGCCCCGTGCTGACCGAGAACCTGGGCTACTACCTCGACACCTATAACACCTGGTCGAGCTATCAGCCCGAGGACGAGGGCATCACCATTGCCTACGCGAGCGTGTATGGCCATCTGAAGGCTGCCGTCGAGGAGCTCGCATCTGCGCTCGAGGCCCGCGGCCAGAAGGTCTCCGTCTTTGACCTGGCTCGCGACGACATGGCCGAGGCCGTTGAGGACGCGTTCCGCTACGACCGTCTGGTGCTCGCCTCCATCACCTATCAGGGCGAGATCTTCCCGTCCATGAGCACCTTTATCCACACACTTGCCGAGCATGCCTATCAGAACCGTACGGTGGCGCTCGTTGAGGCCGGCTCCTGGGCGCCCACCGCTGCCAAGGTTATGACCAGGGAGCTCGAGGGCATGAAGGACATCACCCTGACGCAGAACAAGGTGACTGTCCTGGGTTCGCTCAACGAAGTCTCGCGCGCTCAGATCGAGGCCCTCGCCGACGAGCTGTCCAAGTAGCGACACGTTCACTTTTGACGCTCAGCCACCACAAAGGGGACAGGCACCTTTGTGGTGGTTTTTGTTTAAGCGCCGGTGATGACGAGATTTGGACGCGCGCTGTCGGTGGCCTCGGCGATTGAGGTGGCGACGGCATGACCGGGGTCACGGTCCATCACGATGGCGTCGACGTCCGCAAGCTCGGCAAAGCGGTACATGCCGCGTCCGTTGACCTTGCTGGCGTCCATGAGGGCGACGCTTTGACGGGCGGCACCGACCATAGCCGTTTTGGTCTCGGCCATCTGGGGAAAGTCGGTCGTAAAGCCGCAACGGGGGACAAAGGCGCCGGGGCACATGACGGCCAGATCGGCATGGACCATTTGGAGCGCCTGCATAGTGAGTGGTCCGTACAAATAACGATGGCCTTTGCGCAGCGCCCCGCCCAGCATGACGACATCGACCGAGGGCATGCTCTCGTCGATGTAGTCGGCAATTGTTATGTCGGCTGTGATGACGGTGATGCCGTCGCGCTGGTCGAGGAGCCGGACGAACTCGAGTGCTGTGGTGCCCGAGTCGACGAGCAGGGTGTCTCCGTCGCGGACCAGCTGCATGGCGCTTTGGGCGATGGCCTGCTTGGCGGCGGCATTGACGTTGATGCGCCGATCCTGCGTGGAGACGGTGAGTCGCTTGTGGAGTGATACGGCGCCACCATGCGTGCGACGCAGCTTGCCAGCCTCGGCGAGCGCGTCCAAGTCGGCACGGGCGGTGACAGAAGACACGGCAAAGGTCTGGGCAATTTCCGCCACCTGCACAGAGGCGTTATGCTCGAGCATCTCCATGATGGCGGCCCGACGCTCATCGGCGAAGGCCCGGGTTGTTGCGTGAGCCATAGCTGCTCCATCCTCGGCCTAAATTTGCAGGAATTATGTTGAAACCATTTTCGTTCATTTTCTTTTTTAGTAAGAAAACAGCTTTCGATTACTTATCTTTTCTATAAAAGAAAGAGATTCGGCGCTCAAAACTCAATATCGAATATAGGTCTTCGGTCTTAATTCCTTCCGTTTGCTTTTCAAATTTGAGGATTTGGCCCTGTGCAAGGGCGTTGTCCCGCGTATCTATAACCGTCGAATTTCATACAATGACGTCAACAAAACGCAAGGTAAAACGCCTTGTGGACACGTACGCCCGTTGTCCAGAAGCGGGCGAGGGAGAGGAGCAAACGCTCATGGCACTTGTTACCACCGAAAAGATGCTCAAGGACGCCCAGGCTGGCCACTACGCCGTCGGCGCGTTCAACGTCGAGAACCTCGAGTTTGTTATGGCCGTTCTGGCTGCCGCCGAGGAAACCAAGTCCCCCGTCATCATGCAGACCACCCCGGGCACCATCAAGACCGCTGGCCTGGACTATTTCTACGGCATGGTTAAGGCTGCCGCCGAGCGCGCTTCCGTGCCCGTCGCTCTGCACCTTGATCACGGCGATGGCTATGACCGCTGCATGCAGGCCTTCCGCACCGGCTACACCTCCGTTATGATCGACGGCTCGCATGAGTCTTTCGAGGACAATATCGCCCTGACCAAGTCCGTCGCCGACGCTGGCCGTGCCATGGGCGTGCCTGTCGAGGCCGAGCTCGGCAAGGTTGGCGGCAAGGAGGACGACGGTCCCGCGGTTGAGGGCGAGAGCCCCTACACCGATCCGGCCGAGGCCAAGGAGTTTGTCGAGCGCACGGGCTGCACCTCGCTGGCCATTGGCGTTGGCACCAGCCACGGCGTGTACACGAGCGATCCGCACATCGAGCAGTCCGTGGTCAAGGCCATCCGCGACGCCGTCGACGTGCCGCTGGTTCTGCACGGCACCTCCGGTGTGCCCGATGAGCAGGTTGCCGAGGCTGTGAAGAACGGCATCTGCAAGGTTAACTACGCCACTGAGCTGCGCCAGGCCTACACCAAGGGCTTCATGGCCTACATGGCCGAGAACCCCGCCTGCTTCGATCCCAAGAAGCCGGCCAAGGAGGGTATGCGTGAGATCACCGAGCTGGTTAAGATCCGCATGACCAACCTTAACTCTGTGGGCAAGGCAGAGTAACAGCAAGGGTACTCTGATCCCACCGGACGGCTTGGGCGGGTCCCCGTACTTAGTTTCCAAAACGTCCTCGCGCATGAAGGCCCCCGTTGCCTCGCTTCTACGAAGCGTTGGCAACGGGGGCCTTCGCGCTGCGGAATGATTTTGGAAACTAAGTACGGGGACCCGCCCAAGCCGTCCTGCTCGATCGCCCTTGTGGCGTTGGGGCTGAATGGGTGGGGCGCGAGGGGCGCTTTGTTGATGAGGGGCTAGTTATGCCCGGGCTTGGTTGGGGAATGACTTGTTTAGGGATGCTTGGAGCTTTTCGAACGATGCTCGCAAGTTGTGGCTCTGGTCGGTTGAGCGCTTGGTTTTTGTGGTGGGGGAGTCGAGGAGGCCGTTTCTCTGTGTCGGGGGGAAGGAGAAAAGGTCTGCATGTTTTAGGGATGGCTGCTGTGCTGCGTCATTGGAAGAATGCATGCTGATGCGGCCTCCTCGATGTCCACCAAAAGATAGCGCACGGGGTGTGCTGCTAGGTCCCGTGCGTTGGCAGTATTATGCCGCGGACGTCGCAAAGAAGCGCTAAAGAAAGGCTTAATGAGGTTTGCAATTACGATGAAACCGCAGGTTAAAGCTATCGAGTAACACTCTTGAAAGGTTTTGGACTTAAGGGCTTTCTAAGGTTTGTGACGCGGATGTGGCGCGGACGTGCGGAGCGTGTGAATGCTCGTTCCTAGCGCTGCGGCTCTGCGGCGCGCACCTGCTCGATGACCTTTTCCATCGTGGCGTCGATGCGGCCTTTTTTGAGCTCGCATTCCCAGACGGTGATGGGCGTCCAGCCCATTTGAGTGAGTGCTGCCACGGCAGCGCGATCGCGCTCGACGTTGCGACGGAATTTTGCTTCCCAAAACTCAACATTGCGTTTGGGCTGACTGGGATTGCATTTGGGGCAACGGTGCCAAAAGCAGCCATTGACGAAGATGGCGATCTTGCGGCCGGGGAAGGCGATGTCGGGCTTGCCGGGGACCTTCCATTCTAGGCGATAGCCTGTGAGCCCCGCTGCGCGCAAGCGCTGGCGAACGAGCAGCTCGGGCTTGGTGTTTGCACGCTTGTTGCCCTTCATGGACTTTTTGATGGCGGCGCGACGGCGGACCAGTTCGCGCTCGTCAGCGGAGAGGTCCGAGGTATCGATGCCGTCGAGCAGACCTGGTTTGGGGCGCTTTTTGCTACGGCGCTTAGGTGTGCGCTTGGGCTTGGTGGCGGGCTCGTCGGTCGCGGTGGCCTCGGCGTCGTTGGCAGCGCCGTTGGCCTCAAGCCGATCTTCCTTTAACTCAATCAGGGCATCAATGAGCCCCTTGTCGGCGGGCATCCATTCCACCGTGGCAAGCGAGGTGCGCGGAATCCAACGGATATCGAGCTGGCGGTCGTGCTTCTGGGGCTCGCCAGACTCTTTAGCCAGCGAGCAGTAGTAGCACTCCATGGAGAGATGAAAATCGGGGTAGTCGTACTCAACGGTATAGAAATCGCGCAGATTGGTGACTTTGACCTGCAACTCTTCCATAAGCTCGCGGCGCACGGCGTCCTCGGGCGTCTCGCCGCGCATGAGCTTGCCACCGGGGAACTCCCAAAGTCCCTGCATGTCGCCATAGCCGCGCTGCACGGCAAGCAGCTCGTCAGATCCATCCTTGCGAATGATCCCAGCGGCAACATGAACAGTCTTCAACAGGAGTCCTCTCTCAATATCAACACGTGGCAGGCTGGCTGCCCTACCTTACACAACGGTAAGGCAAGCGTAAGCCATATCGATGGTAGCCGACTCGTCTTCTTGCGACTATAGATGCCGTAGACTAATCGCAAGAAAGGACTCGGTATGCAAACCACGCACATGGCGACCCCGGTACTGGAGGTCGCGCATCTCGAAAAGGTATACGGTGCGCTGGGCAATGTGACCCGCGCGCTCAACGACGTCAGCTTTACCGTCAACCGTGGCGAATTCGTCGGCATCATGGGCGCTTCGGGCTCGGGCAAGTCGACCCTGCTCAACTGCGTGTCGACCATCGATAGCGCCACGAGCGGCACCATTCGCATCAACGGGCAGGACGTAACGCGCATGAAGCAGGCCAAGCTCTCGCAGTTTCGCCGCGAGGAGCTCGGCTTTATCTTCCAGGACTCCAACCTGCTCGATACGCTCACGGCACGCGAGAACATCGCCCTGCCGCTCACCATCGCCCGCACAAACTCGGCAGAGATCTCAACCCGCGTGCAGGATGTGGCAGCGCGCCTGTCCATCAGTCAGGTGCTCGACAAGTATCCCTACCAGATGTCCGGCGGCCAGAAGCAGCGCGTGGCCGCGGCCCGTGCCATGGTCACCGACCCGAAGCTCATTTTAGCCGACGAGCCCACCGGCGCCCTCGATTCCCGTGCCGCCACGGTGATGCTGGAGATCATGGAGATGATGAACACCCAGATGGGCGCCACCATCATGATGGTCACCCACGACGCCTTCGCCGCCAGCTACACCAGCCGCGTGCTGTTTATCAAGGACGGCGCCGTGTTCAACGAGCTGCGTCGGGGCGATGAGAGCCGCGACGCGTTCTTCGCTCGCATCATGGAGGTCGTGTCGTTCCTCGGCGGGGAGGCCGGCCATGTATCTTAAGCTCGCCCTGCGCAACATCCGCCGATCGGTGCGCGACTACGCCGTCTACTTCATCACGCTGCTGTTCGGTGTGGCGGTGTTCTACGCGTTCAACTCCATCGGCAGCCAGCAGATCCTCTTCGATATGGAAACCTCGGCCTCGCGCAGCGTGTTCGATTCCACCACCTACATCCTGTCTCTTATACACATCTCCGAGCCCACGAGACCGGAGCCTATCTCG
>URZN01000046.1 GCA_900552345.1 uncultured Collinsella sp.
TCTACACGCGTAAGATCGTCGGCAGCGTCAGATGTGTATAAGAGACAGGGGGGCGGGCCTTATTTGGAAAGAGGCAGTTACAAGACCGTAGATTGCTCTTGGTCGAATTGGCCTGAAATGAGATTCGGGTCGCTACGCCCATTATCTAAAATGGTGACATCTGAGCCGTAGCAAAGGCGCCGCTATATGAATACGGTCTACGATGCTCTTGACCCTATCGTTAACGGGTTGGTATCGAACAATCTGGCGCGATGTTGGGGATGAGCTGCGGCAGTACGATGCTTTTGGCCGACCGGCTGATAAGTGGGCTGATAGGCCCTCTCGTCTCTACGCTATCTGCCACGAGTTTTCGGGAGCGCGCGAGATGCCGATGACGTTCGAGGAGGCCGAGGAGGAGCAGGAGCGCGAGCCTTGGGAAGATGAGCTCATCAGTTTCGTCTTCACGGACAGCGACATAATCGCCGCGGCGTTGACGAACGGCACCTGATAGCGCCTCTCCGCGGATCGAGTGGTTCGTTTTTCAAGGGAAGGCAAACCGCATGACTAAGAAGAGATATATTTTGCTATTCGTGTACCCGTGCGAGCTGAAGGACGTCGACGAACGTCGTGGGCTCCTGCTACGGTCGTTTGATGGCGAGAGGCTCTACAATGGGGCCAGATTATCGGTCGAGAGGGTGACGGATGAAGACCTATAACCTGGACACCATCAAGAAGGTCCCCTTGCGCGAGGTGTGGCCGCATGAGGCCCACGACTTCACCAAGTGGCTGGCCGAGGAGCAGAATCTCGCAACCCTCGGGACGGCGGTCGGAATCGAGCTCGAGCTCATAGAGACGGAGTCCTCGGTCGGATCCTTCAACGTGGACATCTACGCGCAGGAGTCCGGTACGGGCCGCAAGGTGATCATCGAGAACCAGCTCGAGGACACCAACCACGACCACCTCGGCAAGGTGATCACGTATGCCGCCGGCAAGGGCGCCGAGGTCGTCATCTGGGTCGTGGCGCACGCCCGCGACGAGCACCGCCAGGCCATCGAGTGGCTCAACCAGCACACCGACAGCGACTTCGGGTTCTTCCTGGTCGAGGTCGAGCTCTGGAAGATCGGGGGCTCCCTGCCCGCCCCGCGCTTCGGCGTGGTCGAGCAGCCGAACGAGTGGACCAAGACCGTGAAGCTCTCCGAGGGGCTCAGCGAGACCGAAAAGGTCAAGCTGGCGTACTGGACGGCCTACCGCGATGTGGCAGGCGGCCATCCGGAGTTCCTCAAGGAGTTCAGCCCGCAGAAGCCCAGCAAGGACCATTGGTCGATGCTTCGCCTGGGGGTCTCGGCATACCATCTCGCCCTGCTCATCGATACGCACAAGGGCCGCACGGGCATCGAGCTGTACGTGGACGACGACAAGGAGATCGGGCACCGCGCCATCGCCAACAGCGGGATCTTCGAGGAGCACCTCGGGCTGACGGCGGCACCCTTCGATGCGAAAAAGGCCTCGGGACTGCGCTTCTACAAGGCGGGCCACCCCATCAAGGGCCACCAGGACGCATGGCCGGGGTACATCGAGGAACAGCTCGGATGGGCCCTCGAGATGAAAAAAATAATCGCGGAGATTGGGCTCTAAAAACGCCCAGGCAGTAATTGCCAGTGCGTTTTGATTGCCGCTTTTCCTTTGAAGGGATCTTGACTCTTTTTGTTATATGAAGCGGATGGGCCATCGATAATCACGGACCGGATGGTTTGCCTTGTCGACCGATAGACTCCAATTAGCAGGAGTTGTGACAATCCTTAACTAAAATGGTGACGTCTGAATAGACTGTAAAGGAGCCGCTAGACATAGTCCGTCTTATGATGCCTTTGGCTTACACTTCTTTATGGAGCCATATAAGGAGGCGACAATGCAACAACCTATCGCGACAAACGATGTGAATCTATTTTCTACCCTCGGGGAGAATCAATACTTCGATCGAAAGAGCGCCCGCAAGGATGACAAGGAGATCGCGAAGCATATCAGCGCATTCGCCAACTCGGCGGGAGGCAAGCTTGTTATCGGTATCGAGGATAACGGTGAGGTAACGGGCTTCAAGCGTAATGGCGCGCGCGACATTGAGAATTTTGAGCGCGCTGCACTTACGACCTGCACGCCGACCCCTATTGTCCATAAAGACCGAACCCCCGTGGTCAATTCCTCGGGCGAGGACGATTTCATTCTCGTTTTGGACGTCGATGCCTCGACCAATCACTCTGTTGCTCGCATGAGTGACGGCGAGGTGTTCTTGCGGCAGGACGACAAGAGCGTGAAGCTCAGCCGTGAACAGGTCTACGCCCTCGAGTACGACAAGGGGCAGAGAATCTTCGAGGACGAGCTTATCGAGGATTCCTCCCTAGATGACGTGGACCACGAGGTGCTTGATCGCTACAAAAAGATTCTTGGAACCGAAGTTTCCGACGACCAGGTTCTTAGAAGTCGCCGTTTCATGCGTGACGGAAAGCTGACTGTTGCCGGAGCCCTGCTATTCGCGCGGGATCCGTCCGCAATAATGCCGCAGGCCCGAGTCCGTGTCCTGCGCTATGACGGCGTCAAGATGGAGACGGGTGAGCGTCTCAACATCACGAAAGAACGAAGCTTCTGTGGGCCGCTGCCCAAGGTTATCCAAGACGCCTACGAACTCATTTCGAGCATGCTCCGCGAATTTCAGTTCCTGGGGGCCGACGGGAAATTCCAGACCGTTCCCGAGTATCCTGAGTTCGCTTGGTTCGAGGGTCTGGTCAACGCGGTGACGCATCGCGACTACTCGTTCCGCGGCGACTATATTCGGGTCTCGATGTTCGACGACCGTTTGGAAATTGTCAGCCCGGGTGCGCTTCCCAATATCGTGACGCTCGACAACATGAGGACCACTCGTTACTCGCGCAACCCACGCATCGCACGCACGCTGGTCGAGTTCGGTTGGGTCCGAGAGCTAAATGAGGGTGTCAAGCGCATTTATACCGAGATGCAAAACTTCCTACTCAACGACCCGGTCTACACGGAGCCTGATGGGGCGAGGGTCCAGCTAACGCTTGAGAACAATATCGTTGCCAGAACTGTTAGGAGAAGCGAGGCTCTTGAGGACAAAGTGTCGCCCGAGGTAATCGCCTCGTTGGGAGAGTATGAGCTCGCCGCCGTCAGGTTGACCTTCGCAAACGGAAGGGTAACAGCAAGGGAACTTGCGACGTACATCGGGAGAAATCGCCGCACAGCAAGCCGAGTGCTTGGCAAGCTAATCGAGGAGGATGGGCTGCTCGAATGGCATGGCTCCTCTCCCAACGACCCAAAACAGTTCTACACGATAAGATAGGGTGATCGCTCTATGTCGCACCTCTGTCGCAGTAATGTCGCACCTCTGTCGCAGCGGCGTTAATGGCCCGAGGGGCTGTTCTTCTGTCGCTTTCCCGCGGGCGGCTTATTTGGTGTGCGTCAGTAAGGCGTGAACTAGGGAGCTGTCGCTGACCAAATCTCATCTCGGACATGACGGTCCTTTTCCGGACATTCGCGGACAATGTCCGGAAACGGGCTGAAATGTCCGGAATGGCGAGGCTGTCCTACGCTCGGGTTGCCGCGGTGTGGCCCTCGGTATGACGGCGGGGCGATGTCATCGGACCGGCCGCGTTGACGGATGGGAAGTTAAGGAAAGTTAGGGCGGTCTTGAGGGGATGCGTATCCGCAGCCCGAAGCCCTGTCCATCAGTAATAGAGAGCTGCTTGTCCTCTTTTGGAAAGTTACGGAAAGTTGGGCTACCCCTTACCTTAGGCCCAGTATGGGGAGTAGCGCATGTGGCGCGGTGCCGTATCGGCATCGAAGGGCTTTGCGCCCACGGCATCTCGAATGATCTTGCTCGCTTGGGAACTCTTCGATGTCTCGAGACCGAATACGCGCCGTACGGTAAGCCGAGTGCTTGGCAAGCTGATCAAGGAAGACGGGCTGCTCGAATGACACGGCTTCTCCCCCAACGATTCAAAACGGTTCTACACGATAAGATAGGGCGGTCGCTCTATGTCGCACCTTTGTCGCAGTAATGTCGCACCTCTGTCGCAGTAATGCCGCACCTTGGCCGCGGCGGCTTCGATGGCCCAAAGGGCTGCCCCTTTGTCACTTCCTCGCGGGTAAGTAATGTTGGCGTGCGCCGTCGTGGCGCGAACTGGGGCGCTCTACTGGGGAGCTGGGGCTTTACTAGGGAACTGCCGTTGGCCAAATCCCATCTCGGACATGACGATCCCGTTTCCGGACATTCGCGGACAATGTCCGGAAACGGGCTAAAAATGTCCGGAAAGGGGCTGAAATGTCCGGAATGGCGGGGCCGCCCCACGCTCGGGTTGCCGGGCGTGGCCTCCGATATGACGGCGGGGCGATGTCATTGACCCGTTTGCTTTTCCGCTCGGGTTCTGCTCTCAGCCTCTCAAACAAAATCTCAATCTGTAACATCTAGACCCGATTTGGGCGGCTAGGTGTTACAGATCGAGATATACCGGTGGGTTGGGTCCCGTTTGTCTAAATCTGTAACACGAGGGACGGATTTTGCCGAGTTATTGTTACAGATTGAGATTTTCTGGCAGGCGGGTTTGGTTTGTCTCGATCTGTAACAGGGAGGGGTCAAAAGTGGGCCTAGCTGTTACAGATCTAGACTGTTGAGGATGGGTTGAGAGGAATGTCTCGATCTGTAACAGTAAGACCCGGGTTTGCCGCGTAACTGTTACAGATTGAGATAAACCGACGGGCCGTCCCACCCCCATCCACCTGCTGCCACCTGATATTCGCCGATTTCCGTTGCGCCGCTGTGCCCCCATGCCATATCCTCTAGACAACTACGCGGCACCATCGCCGCCGCGCCTACAAGAGAGGAATGTCCATGACCGCACCTGCATCCAAGCTGCTCCAGCCCATTACGGTTGGCCCCCTTGAGCTCAAGAACCGCATTATGTTCCCGCCGCTGACCACCGGCTACGAGGAGCGCGACGGTTCCATCGGCGAGCGCAGCCTGGCCTTTTATGAGCGTCTGGCCCGTGGCGGCGTGAGCTACATCGTCATCGGCGACGTCGCTCCCGTTATGACCGCAAGCCCCACGCCCAAGCTGGCGACCGACGCCCAGATCCCCACGTTTAAGGCACTGGCCGACGCCGTCCACAAGCACAGCGCCAAGGTCGCGCTGCAGCTGTTCCACCCCGAGTATGACGTGCCCGGTGTCGGCCGCATGGTCATGGGATCCATGGCCGCTGCCAAGGCCGCGCAGGAGGCCAAGGCCGCCGGCGACGAGGAGACCTTTGCCGCCAAGATGGCCGAGTCCAACGAGATCCGCAATCAGGCCTACGCCAAGCTGCACCACGACATGCAGCACTTTGTGAACGAGGCAAGCGTAGAACAGCTCACCCAGATCAAGGAAGCCATCGCTGCCTCGGCCGCCCGTGCGCAGCAGGCCGGCATCGACGCCATCGAGGTCCACGGCGATCGCCTGGTGGGTTCGCTGTGCTCGGCCATCCTCAACCAGCGCACCGACGAGTACGGTGGCTCGTTCGAGAACCGCGTTCGCTACGCGCTCGAGGTCGTCGCTGCCATTAAGGAAGCCGCGCCGCAGCTGATGGTGGAGTACAAGCTCCCCGTGATCATGGAGAACCCCGACGGCACGCCGCGCGGCAAGGGCGGCCTGCAGCCTGACGAGGCCTGCGAGTTCGCCAAGCTGCTCGAGGGCGCGGGCATCGACATGATCCAGGTTGCACAGGCCAACCACACCGGCAACATGGGCGACACCATTCCGCCCATGGGCGCCATGCCCTACAACTGGACGCTGCCCGTGGCCGAGCGCGTCAAGGCCCTGGTCTCCGTGCCGGTGGCAACCGTGGGCCGTGTCATCTCGGTCGAGGCCGGCGAGAAGATTCTGGAAGACGGCGCGGCCGACATCATCGCCTATGGCCGCTCGCTCATGTGCGACCCCGACATTGCGCTGAAGGCTGCCACGGGTGAGCCCATCCGCGAGTGCCTCAACTGCAACAAGGGCTGCGTCGATGCGATTCAAAACCGCAAGTACATCTCGTGCGTGCTCAACGCCGAGAACGGCGACGAGGCGACCGTCGCCATCAAGCCGGGCGAGGGCGACAAGAAGATCGCCGTGGTGGGCGGCGGTATTGCCGGCCTGGAGGCCGCACGCGTGGCGGCCAAGCGCGGCTACGATGTGACCGTCTACGAGGCGAGCGATCATCTGGGCGGCCAGATTGTGCTGGCGGCCGCGCCTCCGCGCAAGGACGAGATCATGCGCTCGGTCGAGTATTACGAGAAGATTCTGCCCGGCCTGGGCGTGAAGGTTGAGCTCAACCATGCCGCTACTGCTGAGGACCTCAACGCCGCCGACGCCGCGATTGTGGCCGTGGGCGCGCACGACGTGGTTATCCCCGTTCCGGGTGCCGACTCGGAGAAGGTCGTCTCGAGCTGGGACGTGCTGGCCGGCAAGGTGGAGCTCAGCGGCCGCGTCGCCGTCATTGGCGGTGGCCTGGTGGGCACCGAGACTGCCGAGTATCTGCTGCAGCACGGCTGCGAGGTGGCGATCGTGGAGATGCTCGACAAGATTGCCGCGGGCGAGTCCGAGACCATTCTGCCGCTGATTATGAGCGACTTTGCAGAGCACAACGTGGAGCAGCACGTGAAGACCCGCCTGACCGCCATTACCGACGAGGGCGTGGAGGCCATTCGCACCACCGAGGACGGCGCTGAGGAGCCGGTGAAGATCGCCTGCGATTACGTGGTGATGGCCGTGGGCTCCAAGGCCAACGCGTTTGACCTGGACGGCGTGACGGTGCCCGTGACCTGCGTGGGCGACTGCTCGGGCGAGCGTACCGCCGACATTGCGAGCGCCATTCGCACGGCATATCACGCGGCCAACGAGCTGTAGTTGAACATCGCGGCCAGGCGGGGCGGTAGCACGGATCCGTCTCGCCCGGCTGTGTCCCGTCGGGTGTCAACCGGTGCGGGGCCTGCAAGCGGAGCAGGTCCCGCCCTTTTTGTTTTGCTCCGGTGGATGGCAATGCGCGGTAATCATGAGGAGTGAGGCGTCACTGCCCTGCAGGCCGCTCAAAATTATTGGAGGAGGGGTTAATAATTATTCCCTCTAGACCAAAGGACATAAAGAGATGTCAATTTTGTTGGCAAACGAATGACGATTAGCTGCGAGCTAGCTACCAGCGTAAATAATCGATAAAGAAATGTCGTAAATAGGTGTCAAATGCCCAGATAACGCCGCGTCTATTTTAATTAACTACTTTGAGCAAACAGCAAAATGCTACTATCTAGCGTGCACGTAAGAAAGCAGATTAACGGTTAAGGCTAAGAAGTGGCAGGTATGTCGGAAGCAACTAGGACTCGCACGCATGCGCCCGAGGTTAGGCAGCGTGCCGTCGAGATCCTCCAAGAGGGGGTCGGTCACCGCGCCCTCGCCGCAAAGCTTGGCATTCCCCAGGCCACGGCTCGTCAGTGGGCCCGCGCATATGCCGTGGGCGGCGCCGACGCCGTGCTCAACGCGGGCGCTCGCCATCACACCTATTCGTACGACGTCAAGCTCGCCGTGGTAAAGGATCGCCTGGAAAACGGCCTGACGGTTCGCGAAGCCATGATTAAGCACAAGATTCCCAGCGAGTCTTCGGTCAAGGCCTGGTGTCGCCAGTATCGCGATGGCGGCGCCGACGCGCTTATCGATAAGCCGCGCGGTCGCAAGCCGCGCGTTAAAAAGGCGGAATAGCGAACGGGATGGTGCGCCCACAGGGGGCGCATTTTTCTTGCCGCGCCACTGCTCCAAAGCGGACGTGTCCTTACCCCGTACGCCTAAAACTCCTCAGTTGACCGAAAACCTGCCGCCGCTACTCCTCAATTGAGCTATAACGTTAAACAATTGCAGCGTTTTTGCATGGGGGAGTGATGGTATGA
>URZN01000047.1 GCA_900552345.1 uncultured Collinsella sp.
CCTGGGCCACGTGGGGCGCCAGCGTGCGGGCGGCAGCGGCAAAAGCCAGCTGCGTGCGCAGATCCTGCGTACCGGCACGACGGCCGGCTTCCTGTCCACCGCCAAAGATGCGCGGACGCAGCGGCGTGCGGCTCTTAAGGTAGAGCGCGCCGGATGCCACAGGGCCGCCGATCTTGTGCGCGGCAACGGTCATAGCATCGACGCCCAGCTCGGTGACATCGAGCGGAATATGCAAGTAGCCCTGGATGGCATCGGTATGAAACAAAGCGCCGGCAGCATGTGCGGCGGCGGCCAGCTCGCGGATGGGCTGCACCACGCCGGTCTCGTTGTTGGCGACCATAATGCTCACGAGCGCGACGTCGTCGCCGAGCAGCTCGACAAGCGTGGCGGGCTCTATGTAGCCCGCGCGGCAGGGCTGCACCAGGTCGACGGTAAAGCCGGCGGCGCGCAGCAGCGGCAGATTGTCCAGGATCGAATCGTGCTCGATGGCCGATACGATCACACGATCGCGCTTGCGATCGCGCTGACGAGCGCCCTCGGCAAGACCGAGCAGCGCCAGCTGGTTGGCCTCGGTGCCGCCGTTGGTAAGGATGATCTCGGACGGGCGAACGCGTGCGCCAAAGCTACGGGCGACCTCGCGACGGGCGACTTCCAGGCGTGCGGCGGCCTTGCGGCCAAGCGAGTGCAGCGAGTTGGGGTTGACACCGGCAAGCTCGCTGTCGTCGTATTCGCGCTGCGCAAGGAGCGCCTCGGCGCGCATGGGCGTCGAGGCGGCATAGTCAAGATTCACGGGTATGCGGTTTTGACCTGCGGTCATAAGGATTTATGCCTCCTATGCAGCCTCATTGCCCAGCTTCTGCAGCAGCGCAACTTCGGCGGCGGGATCTTCGGACTTAAATACGGCGGAGCCGGCTACGAGTACGTTGGCACCGGCCTTGACGACTTCGGCAATGTTCTTGGAAGAAATGCCGCCGTCGACCTCGATAAGGGGCGAAACGCCGTGACGCTCGCACATGGCCTTAAGCTCGTGGAGTTTGGCAATGGTACCGGGGATAAAACTCTGGCCGCCAAAGCCAGGGTTCACGCTCATCAGCAGCACGATATCGACGACCTCGATGATGCTCTCGAGCACGCAGACAGGCGTTGCGGGGTTGAGCACCACGCCGGCCTTGACGCCGCGCTGCTGCAGGTGCGTGAGCGTGCGGTGCAGATGCGTGGAGGCCTCGTAGTGCACGGTGATCATATCGGCGCCGGCGTCGGCGTACCAATCGACCGTCTCGTCGGGATTCGACACCATGAGGTGAGCGTCGACCGGCACGTCGGTGGAGCGCTTGACGGCCTTGAGGATATCAACGCCAAAGGTGAGGTTGCCGGTAAAGTGACCGTCCATCACGTCGAAGTGCACAAAGTCGGCACCGGCGATCTTGTCGAGGTCGCCCTTGAGGTTGGCCATATCAGCCGAAAGGATGGACGGAGCGATTTTAATGGAACCCATGGTAGTAGCCTTTCTGCACTAGTCGGTGAGTCCGTAGAACTCTTGCGATGGGACGCGGTCGGTGAGAATTTCGAGCGCCCTATCCAAAGTAACACCGTTATAGAGCGTTTGCTCCACGGCAAAGGTGAGCGGAATGTCTACGCCCAGTGAACGGGCGAGCTCGCTGACGCTGCGGGCCGCGACGGCGCCCTCGACCACCATGTGCGTGCGCGCCTGGTACTCATCGAGCGACACGCCGTGTGCAAATTCGTAGCCAAAGGTGCGGTTGCGCGAATGCTCCGAGGTACAGGTGGCGATGAGGTCGCCCATGCCGGCAAGACCCATGCAGGTCATGGCCTGGCCGCCGCGGGCGTGCACCAGGCGGCTGATCTCGGCCAAGCCGCGCGTCATGATGAGGGCAAGCGTGTTGTCGCCCGCGCCGGAGCCGGCGGAAATGCCGCACACGATGGCGATGACGTTTTTCATGGCGCCGCAAACCTCGACGCCGGTCATGTCCTGCGACAGGTAGATGCGGAAGGCCGTGGATAGGAGTAGGTCCTTAAAGGTCTCCCCTATCTGCGAGTCTTTGCTGGCGATGACAGCGGCAGAAAGTCCGCCGCGGCAGATCTCCTCGGCATGGTTGGGACCCGAGAGTGCCGCCACGCGCGCTTCGTTGCCGATCTCGCTGGCGATGACCTCGCTCATGAGCAGGCCGGACTCGGGCTCAATACCCTTGGTGAGGCAGAGCACCGGGGTGTCGGCGGCGATACAGGGTGCCGCCTGATGGCATACGCTGCGCAGGTGCGTGGAGGGCACGGCAAAGATAATGGCGTCGGCGCCGCCGAGCGCCTGCGCCAGGTCCGTCGTGGCAACGACGTTGCCGGGCAGCTCGTAGTCCACCAGATACCGGGGATTGCGGTGCTCGCCATTGATGCCGGCGGCCGTCTGCTCGCTATGGGCCCACATGATCACGCGCTCGGCTCGCGCGGCGGCAAGGCCGGCGACGGCGGTTCCCCAGGAGCCGGAGCCAATCAGCGCAACATTCATGACTCTCTCCTACTTATCGTCGGGCTCGGTGACGCGCTTGGTAAATGAGAGCTTGGACTCCTTGCCCGTCATGAGCTTTTTGATGTTCGCACGATGGGCACACACCACGGTGATGCCGATCAGCGCCATGCAAAATTTGAGACCCAGGCTGCTGTACGGAAAGACCGCGCAGACGGCGATGGGAAGTCCGATGGCAGCGGCAAGCGAGCCTACCGATACAAACTTGGTGATGGCAACGGCCACGATAAACATGCCCAACAGCGAAAGTCCGATGGGCCAGTACCAGGCGAGGATGACGCCCAGGCCCACGGCGATGCCCTTGCCGCCGTGGAAGTTGAGGTACGGCGAGAAGATGTGGCCCCATACGGCCGCCAGGCAGATGACGCCGAGCATCCAATCGCCGGGGGCACCGGGCGCCATGATGCTCGCAGGAAAGCCATAGCCCACGCTCGCGATAAGCGGACGCGCGGTAAGAACGCAGATGGCGCCCTTCAGGCAGTCGAGCAGCAGCGTGAGCGCGGCCACCTTGGGGCCGGCCACGCGCAGTGCGTTAGTGGTGCCGATGTTGCCGGAACCCGCCTTACGAATGTCCGTGTGGTTGAACACGCGGCCCAGGATCAGGCCAAACGGAATCGCTCCGATAAAGAACGAGACCACGGCGCAGATGGCGGTCAGCAGAATCGGATTATGCATCCTTTTGCTCCTTCTTCCTAAAGAAGAGTCGAATGGGCGTGCCGGAAAAATCGAAGGTCGAGCGCATGCGATTCTCCACGTAGCGCTGGTAGGTGTCGTTGACCAGGTCGCTGTGGTTGACGAAGAACGTAAACGTCGGCGGGTTGACGCCCGTCTGGGTCACATAGTGCATGCGCAGGCGACGCTTGCCGTCCACCACGGTGTGGCCGAACTCACGCAGGTCGGTGAGGAACGTGTTGAGACGCGAGGTGGTGATCTTTTGCGAGCGCGTCTTCTCGGCTGCGTCGACCATCGCCCAGATCTTCTCGACGCTTCGGCCGGTCAGGGCAGAAATGCGCAGGTACTGGGCCCAGGGAGCCATAACGCCCAGACGGCGGTCGACGGTCTCCATGCAGGCCTCGCGCTTGCGGTCATCATCGAGCAGATCCCACTTGTTGAGCAGCACCACGATGGCGCAGCCGCGCTCGATGGCCAAGCCCATGACCTTCTGGTCCTGCTCGGTGACGCCCACGGAGGCGTCGACGACGAGCAGCGCCACGTCGGCGCGGTCGATGGCACGCAGGCCGCGGACCATGGAATAGTACTCGATGTTCTCGTACACGGTGCTCTTCTTGCGAATGCCCGCGGTGTCGACCATGCGGTAGTGCTTGCCGTTGCGTTCGACGACGGTGTCGATGGCGTCACGCGTGGTGCCGGCGATGTTGGACACGATGGAGCGGTCGGCGCCCAGGATGCGGTTGAACAGCGAGGACTTACCGGCGTTGGGGCGGCCGATGATGGCGACGTTCAGCGCATCGGGGAACTCGTCGGCGACCTCGTCCTCTTCCTCCGGAAGCAGGGCCACGATGTCGTCGAGCAGGTCGCCCGTGCCGTGGCCGTGAAGGGCCGAGAGCGGCGTGGGCTCACCGATGCCGAGCGAATAGAACTCCCAGATGTTGTCATTCTCACGATCGGGGTTATCGAGCTTGTTCACCAGCAGAAAGACCGGCTTGTCGCAGCGCTTGAGCATGCGGGCGACCGACTCGTCCTCCTCGGTGACGCCGGTGCGGCCGTCGACTACAAACAGGATGACGGCGGCTTCCTCGGCGGCGGCGAGTGCCTGGTCGCGGATGGACGTGGCAAAGACGTCGTCGCTCTTGAGCGGCTCGATGCCGCCTGTGTCGACGATGGTGAACTCGCGGCCGTTCCAATCGGCCGTGTGATACGAGCGGTCGCGCGTTACGCCGCGGGACTCGTGGACAATGGCGTCCGAGGTCTGGGCCAGGCGGTTAACGAGCGTGGACTTGCCCACGTTGGGGCGTCCGACGACGGCGACGATAGGTTTCATCTGCTCTCCTTTAATGGATAGGGTCAGCGGAATTAGTAGAGTCGGCAGGCACAATGCCAAGGATGTGCTCCAGGGTATCGAGCAGCTCATGTGGCATGGTCGACACCACATGAACCTCGGCGCCGCGACTGGTAAGGCTTGCGAGTAAATCGTCACGATGATACTCGTCAAGCGTCATGCCGTCAGCGTTGAACATGAGCTTAGGCACAAAGAGCATAACCCCCGACAGGTTTTGCGGCAGCTGCTCCAGGATGTCGCTTGCGACGATGAGGCCGGTCACGTCCACGTTGCCGCCAAAGTAGCGGTTCTTGATGGCCGTGACGGTGCCGGAAAGGCCGTGTGGAGACTCCACGAAGCGGGCGACGGTATCGCGTGCGCTGGTGCCCGAAAGACATAACAGGCGCTGGTCGCGGTCGGTCATAGCCTTGCGAACGCGGGCAAGGCGCTCGGCGTCGGTGGCAAGCACGTCGTCGGTCTCGTCCAGATACGAGCGGATCATGCCGATGCCATCGTAGTACTGCGGATAGCCGTCGTAAAAGTCTGCCTCGGGCGGCTCGATGCCGGCGTCCAGATAGAACTCGTCACTCATCTGAAACGTGTGGCGGCCAAAGCGCTCGAAGGCACGGTCCTGGAAGGGCCGGATCATGGCAATGGTTTCGCGCGCGAGCTCGGGCTTGTCGCTGTAGGACCAGCTAAAGCGGTTCTGGTGCTTGGTAAAACCGAGCGGCACAATGCCCAGGCTGGTAATCTGCTCGTGCTCCTCGCAAAAGCGTAGGGTCTTTTCCAGTTCCTCGCCGTCGTTCATTCCGGGGCACAAAACGATCTGCGCGTGAATCTCGATGCCGGCGGCCATGATGGCCTCGAGCACGTCCATGCCGCGCTGGGCGTTACGGCCCATCATGCGGCGGCGGACGTCGGGGCTTACGGCATGGACCGACACGTTCATGGGGCTCATGTTGCGTTGGATGACGTTTTGAACATCTTCGTCGGTGAGGTTCGTGAGCGTGACAAAGTTGCCCTGCAAAAAGCTCAGACGATAGTCGTCGTCGCGAATGTAGAGCGTGGAGCGGCCGCCCTTGGGCAGCATCGTCATAAAGCAGAACACGCAGGCGTTTACGCAGGTACGCATGCCGTCGAAGATGGGGCCGTCGAACTCCAGACCCCAGTCCTCGCCGGGAAAGCGGTCGAGTTCCACGGGGGTGACGGTGTTGTTGCGCGGGTCGAGAACCTCGAGGTCGACGGTGTCGTCGTCTGCCTCCCAGAGCCACACGATCATATCGGTTAGCTGCTCGCCGTTGACCGTGAGCACGCGCATCCCCGGCTCGATACCCTCATCCCATGCGGGCGATTCGGGACGCACATTCTTAACGAGCGCGCCCTCACCCGGCTCGGGGTCGCGGCTGCGCCCGTAATCGGCCACCTCGGCGGCGTATGCGGGTACGGTCTGGTCCATGATTAGCGGCAAAGCTCCTTGATGCGCGCAACGGCGCGTTCGATGTGTTCTTGCGGGGTGGAGGCTCCGGCGGTGATGCCGATATGGCGCGCGTTGGCAAACCATGCGGCCTCGAGCTCGGAAGCTTCCTCGATGTGATGCGTGTGCTCGCAGACGTCAGCGCAGATCTGTGCCAGGCGGCGGGTGTTGCCCGAGTTCTTTCCGCCCACGACGACCATGCAATCACAGCGGTTGGCGAGGGTTGCGGCTGCCTGCTGGCGCTCGCTTGTGGCTACGCAGATAGTGTTGATCACGCGCAGTTCCTGCACGCGTGGGGTGATGGAGGCCACAACCTCGGCCAGGTTCTGCGCGGTTTGGGTGGTCTGAACAACCAGGCCCACCTTGCCCTTGAGCGGTAGCGCGTCCGCATCGGCAGCGCAACTCACGACCTGCGCGTCATCGCCGGCGTGGCCCAGGATGCCCTCGACCTCGGGATGCCCCGGCTCGCCCACGACGATCACTCGGTAGCCCTCGCGCACCAGGCGCTCGGCCGCCACATGAACCTTCTTCACGTAGGGGCAAGTGGCATCGACCACGGTAAGGTCGCGCTCGCGAGCGGCGTCAATGACTTGCGGCACCACGCCGTGGGCGCGGATGATCACGGTGCCCGACGAAGCGTCGTCCAAGGTGTCGGCCAGACCAACGCCTGCCTCGGCGAGCTCGCGCACCACGATGGGGTTATGGATGAGCGGGCCCAGCGTGTGGACCTGAGTGCTCTCCCCCGCCTGCGGGGCGGCCGCCAATGCCATATCGAGGGCACGCTGCACGCCGTAGCAGGTGCCGGCGTGGGCGGCGATTTCGATGGCGGGGACAGCCTCCTCAGCGACGGTCGCGGCGGTATTCATGACGTTCTCACCCATGGCTAGAACCTGCCCGGGTGCTCGGCGCAAAGATCGTCGCGCATGGCGTAGACACGACTCATGGCCTCGGACTCAAACCAAGCCAGGCGTTCCTTGCGCTTGAGCTCGGCCGGTGCGTCGGATAGCGAGATGGCCTTGCCGGCACGGATCCAGCACTTTTTGGGGCGCATGAGCTTTTTGCCCGCAGGCGTAATATCAGACCAGCCGCAGATGGCGAGCGGGTTAACGGGCGCCTTGCCCATCTGGGCGATGAGCGCAAAGCCGCCGTGGACCTCGGGCTTGATCTCGCGCGAACGGATGCGTGTGCCCTCGGGGAAGATCAGGACGTCCTCACCGCGCTGCAGTGCATGCTGGGCGGCGCGCAGACACTTCATGTCTGCGGTGCCGCGCTCTACGGGAATGCCACCCACGCGACTAAAGGCCCAGCGCACAATCTTGGTCTTGGCGAACTCGGACTTAAAGATGGGACGAATGCGGCGCCCCCCAAAGAACAGCGCCGTCTCTACAGCCAGCAGTTCGGCCATCGAGGTGTGGTTGCAGATGACCACGCTGCCGCGGCCTTCCTGGCGCTCAAATAGCAGGTCGGCGTCCTCGACCTTCCAGCGCCACATGAGCTTGGAGAAGACCCACAGGATGCCCATGACCACGACGACGGTGCCGCGGATGAGCGCCGGGAACTCGGCGTACGGGGCGTTGTAGTAATCCTCGGGCGTCTGTTTAAACAGGCGCATGGGCTACCTCCTTTGGTTGATGAGGCCCTCGATTATCGAGACGACCTCGTCGATGGTGTGGGCGGTGGAGTCGACGTGCACGGCGTCCTCGGCGGGCACGAGCGGTGCGACCTCGCGGCTGCTGTCGAGCTTGTCGCGCTGCTTAAGGGCGTCGAGGGTCTCGTCGACCTCGGCCTCGAGCTGCTCGGTGGTGAGCGGCTGCGCATCGTTCTGGTGGCGCTGCAGCACGCGGCGACGGGCGCGCTCGCGCGGGTCGGCGGTCAGGAACACTTTGACCTGCGCGTTGGGGAATACGACGGTGCCGATGC
>URZN01000048.1 GCA_900552345.1 uncultured Collinsella sp.
GGGATAACCGGCTCGGCGACGGGCAGCGGCTCGGCAGCAGGAACGGTCACAGCCGGAGAAGCGGCGGAACCGACCGGCGTGGAAGCCATGAGATCGGACGGGAAGGAGTTCTGAGCATCGTCCATGAAGTGCTGGATGAGCTTGAGGTACTCGGCCTTAAACTCCTCACGGGAAGCCTTAAGACGGTCGATCTCCTCAAGCTCGGCCTGCTTCTCGGTCAGGGCCTGACGGATGACCTCGCGGGCCTTGGCGTCGGCCTCGTTGCGGATGCGGTCGGCGTTCTCGTTGGCGTCGTTGACAATGCCCTCGGCGGTCTGCTGGGCAGCAATAAGGGCAGCGGAAATCTGGCGCTCCTGAGCGGAGAAGTCGGGTGCAGGAGCGGCCACAGGGGCGGCGGGAACGGCCTGCGCGGCAGCGTCCTGAGCCTGAGCAAGCTGGGCCTGCGTATCGGCAAGCTGCTGCTCGGTGGCAGTCAGACGACCCTTAAGATCGACGATCTTGGCAAGCATGGCGTCGACCTCAGAGGACAGGGTCTCCAGGAAGACGTCGACCTCGGCGGGATCGTAGCCGCGCTTGGCCTCAGAGAAGGTCTGAGCCTGAATGTCAGCAGGGGTAATAGCCATAACAAGTTCTCCTTTATCTTCGCCTTGGCGCCGTGCGCCCGACGTGAGTTACTAAGCCAGTTTTATATGAGTATACCTATAAGAAGTTGCAGAACCAGCTTCTGCACCAACTGCAACGCAATAATCGCAACGACCGGTGAAAAATCGACGCCGCCCATGGGCGGGATAAACCGGCGGAACAAATTGAGCCACGGGCCGCACACGCTATCGAGAACAGCGGCGATATCCTGTAGCAATCCACCCTGTTTCATAGGGATCCACGTCATAAGGCAGTAGACAACGATGAGCGTGGAGTAGAAGTTGAACAGCGTATTGACCAGCTGGACAATGGTGTAGATGTTGATGAGAATCTCCTCGTCTTGTCTTTACTTAAGGTAACCGTCGGCACGGAGCTTCTTGAGGTCCGAATCCTTGACCTCGCAACCGGCGGGCAGCACCATAAACACGCGATCGCCAACCTCTTTAACGGTGGCACCCAGGCCGCAGGCAAACCCGTAAGAGAAGTCCAGGACGCGCTTGGCGACCTCGGTACGAACGCCCACAAAAATCAGCGCGACAGGCTGCTTGGTGCGCACGCGGCGCACGACGGTCTCCACGTCGTCATAGCTCTCGGGGCGCAGGACATAGGCCGGCAGCTGCGGCGTAGCGTTGATGATGTTGCTCGCATACGCCGAGGCATCGCTCGGTGAGGGAGCAGGTGCGGGGGCAGCAGCGCGGGCACGCGTGCTCTCGGCGTAGCTCGACGGCGTGTCGTAGGCACCGGGACGATAACCGCCCGCAACCGTCTCCTGCGAGCGCGATGGCGGGTTGTAGGTCGTAGCATGGCGAGAATCGTCGCCGACCAGCTGACCGGAGCGCGTGTACACGGCCACCGACTCGGCCTCGCCGCGGCGCGTCTGACCCAACAGGCCGTTGCTCGGCTCATCCTGGGTGTAGAAGCCCTCGCCCGAAGCACCGCTGTAGCCGTTGCCCTGATAACTATCGTCATAGCCGTCATCGTAGCCGTAGTCGTCGTCCTGGCCATAACCCTGGTCGTAACCCTGCTGGCCGCCCAGGTGCATCTTATTTTTAATCTCGTCAAGGAAGCCCATGGTTGTGTCCTCTCGCGGTTTAGTGCAGGCGCTCTGATAATCAGTGCGCACTTCAGAGCCTTATTTTACTGCAAACTCCGGGCTAAATACTACCCTGCCCAGGCGAACGAGCGTAGAGCCTTCCTCAAGAGCAGGCTCAAAGTCCTCGCTCATGCCGCAGGAAAGTTCGGGCAGGCTCAGATCGGAGTGCGTCGCCTCAAGCTCATCCCTTAGTTCGCGAAGTCCGGCAAAAGTGCGGCGCGCCACATTCTTATTCCCCCGGGGCGCCATAGTCATAAGGCCCTGCACACAAATTCCCTCAAGCTCCGCAAGCTCACCTGCGGCGTCTCGGACCTCGTCGGGCGAAAAGCCGCCCTTGGACTCCTCGCCGCTCACATTGACCTCGATCAGCACACGCTGGGGGCCGGAGAGCTCGCCCGCTTCAATCTTGCGGACCGCACGGCTCGAGATAGCCTGAGCCAAATGCAGCGATCCCACCGAATGAATCAGCTCGGCCGAGCCCAGAACCGCATTGATCTTGTTGGTCTGCAGGTTGCCGATCATATCGAAGCGCACCTCGGGTAGCTCCGGATGCTCTACGAGGCCCGCAAGCTTGCGAACGAGCTCCTGCGGGCGGTTCTCGGCAAAATGGCGATACCCCGCCTGAATAGCGGCAACGGTCTCATCAACGCCAACAGTCTTGGAGACGGCAATCAGGCGCGCGGCATCGTGGGGACGGCCCGCGCGATCGAGTGCTGCATAAAAACGTTCGAGAATCTGCTCGCGGCGAGCGCGTATCAAGTCCAAATAGTTATCCATTGCCAATCGCCTCCGCAGACAGCCAAACAAGTAGTCCCATGCTAACGCAAGAGCGCGGCCTCGCATGTGCAAGGCCGCGCTCACTTAGGTATTTACAATCTTTCGACGAACGGGGCCGCCCTACTCCTCGTCGTCCTCGGCGTCGTCCTCGTCCTCGAGGTGCTCGAGCAGGTAGCGGAGACCCTCGCTCACCTCGTTAGCGGGCACTTTGGCAACATAGTGTGCATCGACGGCAGGCCTCATGATGACACCCTCGCCCGAAGGCACGCGCATGCTCTCAAGCTCATCCTCGTCCGTACGGGCGATATCGCCGGCAGTCAAACGCTGTCCGGTCAAAAGGAAGGTCAGACGGCAGGCGGCATCGATCGAAATCGAGGCGATACGATCGAGGTAGCGCGAAACCATGATGGCGCGGCGCAGGTCGTCATAGTTGCTGTCGTCGTCCATAAAATCGCCCGTGTCCATGCGGTTAAAGGTGCGGAAGAACTTCTCGTACGCCGCATGCACCGGCTCGTCCTCGCCGGCCAGGTTGCAGATGATGGACATGTCGTTGGTGACGAGCGCAGAAAGTGACGAACCCAGCACCTGGTAAACAGCCTCGGCCTCGGCCTCGACCGTAGCGACGAGTTCCTGGGGCAGCGAGATGTCGGCCTTGACCATGTGACGCGTGGCGCGGCAGATCTGGCGAACCTTATCGGTCATGCGCTGCAGGTTAAAGTCGACGTAGATGATCGTCTGCAGCAAGCGGAAGTCGGAGGCGACCGGCGACTGCGTAGCGATCAGGTTGTAGCACACGGCCTCCAAGTTGGCGCAGCGCGCATCGATCGAGAGCGTGCGCTTCTTGGTCTTGGTGGCGAGCTTGCGATCGTCGGTCACATAGGCCTTCACGGCGTCGTGAAGCGCCAGGTCTACAGCCTCGTAGATGCTCAGCATCTCGTGACGAGCCTCGATGAGCTGACGGGAAAACAGTTTACGCATGGTTCACTCCAATCAGTTGGGTGCGGTCATGCCGCCCGCACAGTGAATACGCACCGGACCAGGTCCGATCGGATTGGGACTAGTCGCACCGATCAGCCAAAGCGGCCGGTGATATAGTCTTCCGTCCGCGAATCCACCGGGCTGGTGAAGATCGCGTCGGTTTGACCATACTCGATGAGCGTGGCGGGCTCGCCGGCAACTTCCTGCAAGAAAAATGCGGTGTAGTCGCTAATACGAGCGGCCTGCTGCATAGAATGCGTGACGATGATGATCGTCATCTCGGGCGCCAGCTCGGCCATCAGATCCTCGACCTTAGAGACGGACGTGGGGTCGATGGCGGAGCAGGGCTCGTCCATCAGCAGGACATCGGGCTGCACCGCAAGCACACGCGCGATGCACAGACGCTGCTGCTGACCGCCCGAGAGCGCCAAACCATCCTTGTTGAGCTGATTGGATACCTCTTTCCAGAGGTTGGCACGCTTGAGCGATTCTTCCACGATGTCATCGAGGTCGCTTTTGCTAGTCACGCCCTGCAGACGAGGGCCAAAAGCGACATTCTCGTAGATGGATTTGGGAAACGGGTTGGGCTGCTGAAAAATCATGCCCACGCGGCGGCGAAGGTCGACCGGGTCGACGCCCTCGGCATAGATATCGTTGCCGTCGAGCGTCATGGTGCCCTCGACGCGGGTACCCTCGATAAGGTCGTTCATACGGTTGATGCAGCGCAAAAACGTCGATTTGCCGCAGCCCGAAGGACCGATAAACGAAGTGATGGCGTTTTTGGCGATGTTGAGGTCGAGCCCCGTCAGCGCATGAAAGTCACCGTACCAAAAGTTGAAATCCTTGGCCGTGATGGCCGCTTGCTCCAGCGTGGGAGCGGACTGATAGACGGACATGGGACTCCTTAACTAGCGGCGTTTGCGCGACAGATAACGCGCAAACAGGTTGAAGGCCAGAATAATCGCCATCAGCAAAAGCGCGGTGCCGTAGGCTGCGTTCATGTTGATGCCGTCATTGGCAAGCAGATAAAGGTGAACGGTCATGGGACGACCGGAATCGAGCGGCGAAATAGGCAGGTTGATGGCCTGACCCATGGTGTAGAGCACCACGGCGGTCTCGCCGATGGCGCGGCCGATGGCAAGGACAATGCCGGTGGCAATGCGGCCAAAGGCAGAAGGAAGCACGATCTTGGAGACGACCTGCCACTTGGTGGCGCCCAGGCCGTATGCGCCCCAACGGATATAGCGCGGAACGGCGCGGATTGCCTCCTCGGTGGTACGCATGACAATGGGCAGCATCAGAAGTGCCAGCGCCAGGGCGGCCGAGACCATCGAAAGGCCCAGACCCATAGCCTCGACAAACAAGGCGTAGCCAAAGAGGCCCATAACGATGGAGGGTACCGAGGCCAGGGCATCGGCAGCATAGCGAATGATGTCGACGATCTTGCCCTGCTTGGCGTATTCGGCCAGATAGACCGCAGCCAAGACGGCAACCGGCGTGCAGATGAGCATGGCGAGCGCCGTCACGTAGACGGTCGAGACAATCGTGGGCCAAATGCCGCCTTCGGCGTTTACGCCCTGCGGCCAGCCGAAGATAAAGTCGAGCGAGATATGCGGCAGGCCGTTGATGACCACGTAGGCGATGATGGCAATCAGCACCAGCGTGGTGATATAGGCCGCGGCGCGAAACACGCCGAGCATGATCTTGTTGGAGAGGTCCTTGTTGATGCGGCCCTTCTTGCCATGGGAAAGGGCACGCTTGATGCGCTCGCGCGACGAGGTCGTATCGACCGTCGTGTCAACGGAATCGGACATAGCCTACCCCCTCTTCTTGGAAATCAGGCGGACGATACCCACCAGTGCAGCGGAGATGATAAACAGGACAACGCCCATGCCAAACAGAGCCGAGCGGTGCAGGCCCGAGGAATAACTCATATCGAGCGCGATCTGACTCGTGAGCGTTGAGATAGGGCTCGAGATGCTATCCGGAATGACCGGGGCGTTGCCCACGACCATGAGCACGGCCATGGTCTCACCGATGGCGCGACCCATGCCCAAGACAATCGCATCGACGATACCCAACTTGGCTGCAGGCAGCACGACTTTGTAGATGGTCTGCCACTTGGTGGCACCCATGGCATAGGATGCCTCGCGAAAGCCCATGGGAATGGAATTGAGGGCATCGATGGTAAGCGTGGTGATGGTGGGAACAATCATGATGGCGAGCACGAACCACGCCGTCAGCGCGCCAAAGCCAAGACCGCCGGTCAGCTGCGCGATAAACGGACGGATGATGACCATGCCAAAGAAGCCGTAGATGATGGAGGGGATGCCCGCCAGCAGGTCGACGGCGGGGCTGATGAGCCTGCGCACGCGCTTGCTGGCGATCTCGACCAGATACACAGCCGTGCCCACACCCAGGGGCACACCCATGGCGAGCGCACCGACAGTCACCAGACCAGAACCCGCCAGCAGCGACATAATGCCGTAGTGGCCCTCAGAGGGTGCCCATGTAAAGCTAAAGAAGTCCGCCAGGCCGATGTCGGTAAAGACCGGCAGCGCCGAGTACGTGGTAAAGACAAAAATCAGGATGACGGTGACGACCGCCAAGAACGCGCAGGCAAAGAAGATCCACTGCAGCGCCTTCTCCTTAAGATAGGTGCTGCGCGACACCAACGCCAACTCACGCTTTTTGGGCACCCGGGTCTCCTGCTCAATCTGGGGGGTTTCCTGTGCTTCCACGCTACTCACTCCCCTTTCCGTCGTTGGTGACGGGAATAAAGCCCGCCTCGCGAATCTGCTTGTCCATCTTTTCGGACGTCACATAGTCGATGTAATCCTGCGCCTGCTGCGAAGGCGTCCCCTTCACAAAGAAGTAAAGGTCACGCGAGATGGGATAGCCGCCACTTGCGACCGTCTTCTCGGATGCCTCGACATGGTTGACCGAAACGGCCTTGACCGAGGTCTTAGCGTTGAGGCTCTCGACAAAACCCAGCGAGATGTAGCCAATAGCGCCACGCGAGCGGGACACGACATCGCGTACCTGACCCGTACCCGAAAGAACAGCCGAGCGGCGATCGAACGGCGTGCCGTCCATCACGATAGTGCGGAAGGCCTCGCGCGTACCGGACGCCTCGTCGCGGTTGATAACCTGAATCTTCAGGTCCTCTCCGCCGACTTCTTTCCAGTTGGTGATCTTGCCGGCGTAAATATCGCGGAGCTGCTCGGTCGAGAGATTGTCGACAGGGTTGTCGTCGTTCACGATGACTGCAATGCCGTCGTGTGCGATTACGATCGGGGTCAGGCCCAAATCCTGCTCGTCGGCATTGAGGCCACGAGACGAACTAGCGATGTCGGCGGTGCCGGCGCTAACAGCTTCGATGCCAGCAGATGAGCCAAGGCCGGAGACGATCACGTCGATGCCGGTCTCCTCTTTAAAGCCCTCGGCCGCGATCTCGGCAATGGGAAGGCACGTCGTAGAGCCGGCAACGGTGATGGAAGAGGTAGAAGATCCCGAGGAGCAGGCGCACAGCGTGAGCGTGAGCACTGCTGCACTCAGGACCGATGCGATCTTTCTCATAGCATCACGCCGATCGCAGCATGGCGCCCACAGGTGCCGCCCTCGTTGCGGTAGGAATAAAAGCGGTCGTTCTGACGAACGGTGGAAAGTTTGGTGTCCACAATGCCGTTCACATCGACACCGGCATCCACCAGCGCCTCGCGAATGGCGGCGGAAAGATCGAGCATGCGAGAAGCAGTAGCATCGATGCACGAGAACTCGGCAGCAAAGCGATCCATAAGTTCTTGGGACACCTCATACTCGTCGCCCAGGATATGGGGCCCAATATAGGCAGAGATGTCCTCCGGCGTGCAGTCAGCCGCCTCACAAAGCGCCTGGCAGGCTTTGGCGGAAATACGCGCAATCGTGCCCTTCCAGCCAGAATGCACCACGGCAAAGCCGCCGGGAGCCACCAGCACCACGGGAACACAATCGGCAAAGCAGAGCATCACGGGCACCTCATGGGCCGTACAGACGAGGGCATCACAGCCCTCGGCAATCTGCTCACGAATGTTCTCGAGATCGTCGGCACCGTTCGAGGTCACCGTCACGACGTGGTCACCATGTACTTGATTGGGCACGAGCAGATTATGCTCGCACTCAGCGGCGTCCATGGCTTCGAGCGCTCGACGACGATTTTCTTGAACGGCAAAGGGGTCATCGCCTACATGCGAGCCCAGATTGAGTGAGGAGTACGCATCTTCGGAAACACCGCCGGTGCGCTCGGTAAAGGCAAAACGAACATCGGTCGTCGAACCCTCCACCAACGTAACTCCATCATGGTCGACACGCGAAACGTTGTCCGCACGTGCTGCCATACTAAAGCCTCCTATTACAACAAGTACCGCGGCGTCGCCGCGCAGTCCGTGTT
>URZN01000049.1 GCA_900552345.1 uncultured Collinsella sp.
GTCTCGTGGGCTCGGAGATGTGTATAAGAGACAGGCGCTTATGCTCGAGTGACTCTTTTTTCTTGCGCTTCTTCTTTTTCTTTTTGGGGTCGGCGGTGACCATGACTCGTATCCTCCCATTTGAATGTATGAACACTCGCTCATATAATTTCGCGAGCAAAGGCCGCGGCAAGCGCGGCCTTGCGGGTCAGCGTATGCGCAGGCTAGAGAATGATCTCGCAGTCCGGCTCGGCGTCGACGGTGAACTCCACGACACGGTCGAGGACCTCCTCGAACTCGGCGTCGTCGGCCTCGAGCGTCAATTTCTGGGTCATAAAGTTGACGGACACGGATTTGACGCCCTCGAGTTTGGCCAGCTCGTCCTGAAGCTCGCGCGCACAGTTGGCGCAGTCGATCTCGTCGAGCTTAAACTGCTTTTTCATGGTGGGTTCCTTTCTCTGTGTTGGCGACCTGGGTGCCGGTCGCGTTGATACCGTGGTTGGTTGCTATTCGCAGATATGGCTCATGCCCTGGTTGAGCATGGTGTAGACATGATCGTCGGCAAGCGAGTAGAGGATGTTGCGGCCGTCGCGGCGGAACTTGACCAGGTGCGACTGCTTAAGCGTGCGCAGCTGGTGCGATACTGCCGACTGCGAGGTTGCGGTCGCCCCGGCGATGTCGGCCACGCAGAGCTCGCGGCCCATGAGGGCATAGAGAATCTTGATGCGCGTGGTGTCGCTGAAGACCTTGAACAGGTCGGCCAAGTCGTACAGCAACTCCTCGTCGGGAAGGTCCTCGGGCGAGCAGGTGGTGGGGATCACGGGTTCGGTGGCCTCGATGTCAGTCTTTGTTTCATCAGCGTGGTCGCTCATTGCAACATCCTTTCATATGAACATGCGCTCATATAACTTGCTTCCGATTATATGAGCGCATGTTCATATGTCAATAACGTTCAGGTAATTCGTCGTACAAAATGATGAGGAAAAGCGGACGAGATCCCGGACTAAGCGGTTTTGATTAGCGATGCCGGGGTGGGTGCCCCTGCGCCGTGCAAAAATTGGAGTATTCTGCAACGATAGGGGGTCTGTTAATCTATCGCGGGCCAAATAATGTAGTTCAAGAGCTATCTTAGGGTGTTAAACCGATGAGTTCTTCCTCAAATGTTGCCTAACGTTCTCACGCAAGAGTGATTTCGCTTCACATTTGGATCCACTCGAGGGTGATGGACACCCGACCCTGCTGAATACTCGCAATTTTGCACGTCGCTAGGGTACCCACCTTGTTAGTCGGCCTAGTTTCCGGCCCCGAAGACCCTGCCCTCGGGCGTGAAGCTGCTTGTTTGGTTGAGTGATGGGCTGCCTGGTTCGACGATTTGCATGTCATCGATTGCCGGAGCCTCGTTAATCGTCGGATCGTCCAATGTGATGCTTTCGAGCATTGCTTTTTCGAGATCGATTCGTTGACGCTCTTCGGAATCCTGGCGAAGCTCCTCCTGGATTCGTTTCTTCTCCTCAATAAACCTTCTGAGCACAAACAGTCTCAGGTCCTCTTGCATGATTTGAAAGTCTTTTGGCAAACGCGAGGGGCGTATACCTTCTTTTCTTTGGATTGCCTCCATGACCCTAACGAAAGAGCTGGCATGCATAAAGGAATAACGGCTGACGGTGATGATTCCGTACCCCATGGACGCAAGTGCGTTCTTGCGTTCTTCGTCGATGGCGCGGTCTTCTTCCGCGTCGTGATAAAAACCGTTGTATTCAATATCTGTTCGAGATTTCTTCAGATATGCATCCATAAAGAACTTTTTGCGTCTCGTGAGATTTTTTGCGGCAGCGGTGACCTGTACCTCGTAATCGGTCTCAATTCCCTTAATACCAAGTCCACCTTCGCTTTTGGGCAGCGTAAGCATCATGACAAAGGCCGTTTCCATGGGAGAGCGGCATCCATCGCGTACACATTGAATAGCCTTTCGGGCAAGGGCCAAACCATCGCATCTGGTAATGGAATTAAAGAACTGTTTTAACCTCTCGGTCGAGGTAAGTGGGAAACGCTCGGTATAAGAGGTAGAAGAACCGGTTCCAAGGGAATAGGCGCCGCACAGTTCAAAGTAGTACTCCACTAGTTCGCGAAAAGGGAGATAGGTGGCGGCCTGAAGTGCGCAAAGCTCAACGCCAACAATGTAGATGTCATCTTCTAGCTCTATAAAACGCGAGCATGAGAATCGCTTTGACGAAACGTGGCATCGGCAGTCCATCGCGTAGCGCGCGTTCCTGCGATCAAACACCATTACCTCGGGGGAATGGTTTGCGTCGCGGGCAACATCATGTTTGGCAAGCCATTCTGTGGCCGCGTCGAGGAGCGTTCCGGTGGGGCACGATCCGTAAATTGCGACAGGGCTGCAGGACTCGATGTCTTTCGCAGAAACCGAATGCGCGGCCTGGTAGACCGCTTTTGCCGTGGTATGTGACAATACGATACTCATGGTATATATCGTGTCAGCTAATGCTGCGTTGATGGCGCTGAGTGGAAAAGTCGTTTTAGAGGTCTAACCAAATGCTGTCCAAAAGCTTGACGCAATTATGGGTTGGTACGCCCTAAATAAATGTTTTCGCAGCTCGGCTATAGCATAGAAATACTCAATTGCTGCACATTTGGTATCGATGCATCGCCATCCGAACACGAATCACGTGTCGGGAAAGTGCCGAAGTAGTTAAAAAATAGGGTTCAGAATTTGTGAAGAGCGGGCCTGCTTGTGGAACGTAGGGCGGCCTCGCTGCGGGGGTTCCCGCTGTGAGGCCGCTCGTGAGCAAGCAGTGTTTGTTGCAGACGTTTCTACTTGGCAAACAGGTTCTTGAGGTTGAACTCGGCCTGGACGGTACGGAGCATGAGGTCGGTGTCGTCGAGGCCCAGGTGCTGCTCGTTGGCGTCGGCGGCGAGGGTGCCACGTCGGCGCGCCCAGTTCTCGAGCGCAGCGGGCGCGGACTCGCGGGGGAGCGAGCGCACGTCGGCGTCCAGGCTGCGGCAGATCTGGCGCGAGTCGATGACGATGATCTTGCCTGCGCGGCGTGCCTCGGCGTAACCGTCCAGATGAATCTTGAACCAGCTGTCCTCGAAGGCAGCGTTGTGCGCCATATAGGGATACTTCTTCATGAGCTTGAGCAGCTGCTTTTGCAGCTCCTTGTTCTCACGGAAGGGCGTTTTGCCGTCGATGTCGTCCCAAGTGATGTGGTGGATATTCGACAGCGGCACGTCCTCGCCGCGATAGATGTCGGGCAGGCCGCAGTAGTGCGCCTCGGCGTCATGCGGCACGGCGTCGCTGGTGAGCTCCATGATCTCCCAGCCCACGTTGAGGATGTAGCCGCGCTCGGGCGCGCGACCGGTGGTCTCGATGTCGATGCCCAGCACCGTGCCTTGGATGGGCTTGCGGGCATAGGCTACGCCGAGTGCGTCGCGGTCACCGCGGATCTCGCGCATGACCGATGCTGCGGTGCGCTTTTGCATCTTGCCGATGGCGGCGCAGGTGTCGGCGTCGGACAGGCCGCGCGAGAGCGTCGCGGGCGTCACGTTACGTAGACGCGCCTCGCCAATCTGGTCGCACAGGTCGCGGTTGCGGTCGGCCAGGTCGCGCACGGTAGCAAAGTCGAAGCCGGGGTCGCCCTCGGCGGTAAAGTACTCGGTCTCGAGCACCTTGAGGGCCTCCTCGCCCTTCTGGCGCTCGGACTCCATGGCGCCGTGATCGCCGTAGATAAACATGGGGATAAACGGCTGGCGTTCGTATTCGAGTGCTTGCGATACGTTCATATGCTGCTCCTTGGACGGGCCGCGTTACGCGGCTCGGGGTTACTGAGTTGTGGCGAGATGATAGTTTACCATGGGCAACTATTGGCACCGCGCCCGGGACAACTACAATACCCTAGTTGACCGCTAGGACTTTTACAATGCTGCCGAAAGACACGAAAGGTTCCATCCGTCATGGATTTACTGATTGATATTCTGCTCGACGCCGGTAAGGACACGCTGTCGTTGGTGCCGTTTTTGTTGGTGACGTATCTTGCCCTCGAGACGCTTGAGCACGTTGCGGGCGATCGCGTCAACGGCGCTATCAAGCGCGCCGGCGCCGCGGGTCCCGTAGTTGGCTCGCTGCTGGGCATGGTGCCGCAGTGCGGATTTTCGGCCATGGCAGCAACGCTGTACGCCGGCCGTGTCGTGACGCTGGGCACGCTGGTTGCCGTGTTCCTCTCGACCTCCGACGAGATGTTGCCGCTGTTACTCGCCGAGCAAGTTCCCGTGCAGACCATGGCGATGCTGCTCGCCTCGAAGGCGCTGATCGCTCTGGTCACGGGCTTTATCGTGGATGCGGCTATCCGCGGCCTTCGTCGTAATGCCCGCGCGCATGCGGCGATTCGCCGTACCGTGCTGGGGACCGCTGCCAATCCGGCTCATGTGAACTGCGCGCACGACGACCATACCGGAGGCGACATCATTGACGAGGTGGCCGAGGCGGGCGTAAGTGCCGATCACATCCACGAGCTGTGCGAGCGCGATCATTGCGGCTGTGATGAAGACGAGGACGAGCACGGGCACGACCACGGTCACGCGGACGCACACGAGCACCACCACGGTCACAGCCACTCCCACGAGGGCGCGCCCGTTCTGTCGATCATCCGCAGCGCCATCTCACATACCGTGCAGGTATCGGTATTCATTTTCCTGGTGACGCTGATTCTGGTTGCCGTCCTCGAGACCTTTGGCGAGTCCGCAATCGAGCAGTTCCTGCGCGGCAATGAGACGCTCGCCGTCCTGGGCTCGGCGCTTGTCGGTCTGATTCCCAACTGCTCTGCCAGCGTCGTCATCACGCAGCTGTACCTGGAGGGCGTACTGCAGCTGGCGCCGATGCTCGCCGGCACGCTCATTTCCGCCGGCGTGGGCTACCTAGTCCTGTTCCGCACCAACCGCAGCGCTCGCGAAAATGCCGTGTTCCTGGTCATGATGTACGTCATCGGCGCCGGCTGGGGACTCATCCTCTCCGCCTTCGGCCTCTAAGCAGGCCTAGCAAAACGGGCTTCAAAATAGCCATGCTCGGCGCCGGCGCAATGCGGCGACGCATGGCATTTTGAAGCCCGTTTTTTGTTGAGCCATGGATCCTGAGCGTTCACGCCGCTCAAAACAAAAAGGCAGATTTCCGGACATATCCCAAAAATCTGCCTTGGTTAGCGTAACAGTTCGGTGAGGTTGCGTTTAAAGCGGGCGCGGTCTTCGCTGGTAAATGCCGCCGGTCCGCGAGTGCGTCCGCCGGCGCGGCGCACCTTCTTTTCCTCGTGGCGAATAAACAGTTGCATGTCGATGGTCGCCTTATCGTAGACGCGCCCGCGCACACCGATTGCGGCGGCATCGCGTCCGAGCACCATGCTCGCCAGGCCTATGTCTTGTGTCACGACCACGTCGCCAGCCTGCAGGCGCTCGACAATGGCAAAGTCGGCACTATCGGCTCCCACACTCACATCGAGCGTCGTGACCCAAAAGCCCCGAAGCGCGTGCTCGGCATCGCGCGGATCGTCGCGGCGAATGTGGCGTTCCAGGTTCTGCGTGCTGTTGCCGGCGATAACGACGGCGACGCCCGCCCTCCGTGCGCAGTCGATTGACTCGCGCGTGACCGGGCAGGCGTCGGCATCAATAAAAAGCGTCTTTGGCATCTAGCGCACCAGTTTGCCAAACTGAATGGCGCGGACAATGAGTGTCACGCCAAACACCAGCAGTGCGGCACCGCTAAAGATGACGAGCATCTTGGCCGACCACAGCGGATAGATAAACACGAACATGCCCGCGATGATGGAGAGTGCGCCGCTCAGGATGGCGAGGGCGCGGTTGGACGAAAGCTCGGATTCCAGAATCGACATGACGCCCTCGACGATCCAGCCAAAGCCGGCGACGACCACTACAAGCGTGGTGAGCGTCGCGGTCGAGAAGGCCTGGTTGCGCAGGATTATGACGCCGCCCAGAATGATGAGCAGGTTGGAGATGATGCTCGTAACGCGCCAGCCGGTGGGCAGCAGCGGCTCGAAAACAGCGGTAAACAGCCTGATCGCGGCCGTGATCACAAAGTAGAAGCCCAGAACAGTCGTCAGGAAGACGAGGGACTTGGCAGGCGCAAACAGCAGTGCGATGCCGGCGACGAGCGCCAAGACGCCCGTGATGGCGTAAATCCAGCGCACGGCCTTGACGGCCTTGCCTGCCATGCTTTTCTCGTCAAATCCAAACGCGCTCGATTGCTTGTCATCGTTCTTAAAGATGCCCATGATGTCTCCTTTCGTGCGACGTAAGCCGTAGCTCTTGCAACCAGTATCGCCCAAGGGCGCCGTCGCGTGGGGCGGGAGGGGCGAATTGGAGCCTCACCTTCGCGAATTGTCACCTTTGTTCTCGTTTGGATGTGGGATATTCAACAGATGTAGAACATTACAGCTCTGTTCGTTATTGCCTACGTTTTAGGTTAGATTTTCTTAAGAACAATTGGCTTTTATTGAGGGGTCCCTATGAACGAAACAGTTCCCGCGGCGCCGGTAAGCGCCGAGTCGATGGCAAGGCAAGGTTGCGAAAAGCTTGGCCTGGACACGTTTGACGCGCTGGTCCGCCGCGCGCGTACGTGCCGCCGCTTTGATGAGTCCATGCGCGTACCGCGCGAGTTTTTGCTCGAGCTGGCGGAGCTGGCACATCTGGCTCCCTGCGGCGCCAACGCTCAGCGTCTGCGTTTTCATGTGGTGAGCGGTGCAGAGGACTGCGCGCGTGTATTTGATGAGCTCACCTGGGCCGGTGCGCTCAAGGATTGGCCGGGTCCCGATGAGGGCGAGCGCCCGACCGGCTACATCGCGATTCTTGCCGAGCGCGCTGTTCCGGGTAAGCCCGCCGCGCCCATCACCGAGGTCGACACCGGCATTGCCGCCCAGACGATGATGCTCGCCGCTCGCAGCGCCACGCCCGAGGTGGCAGCCTGCATGTTCAAGGCCTTTACGCCCCACGCGATTGCTGCCATGGGGCTCGATGACGACAAATACGAGCTCAAGCTGATCATGGCGTTTGGCGTTCCGGCCGAGACGCAGGTGATCGACGCGATCGACTCCAACCCGGATGGCTCTATCAATTACTGGCGCGATGAGGCACAGATGCATCACGTGCCCAAGCGTCCGCTTGCTGACGTGCTGCTGTAGCTGCGTCGTTGCGGCGCGATCCGGCGGCAAAACCACCACAAAGGTGCCTGTCACCTTTGTGGTGGTGCGAGGGGAGGGCGTGTGGCCGATCTGTATTTGGTGCGGCATGGGCAGACCGAGCTCAATGTGAAGAACATTTTGCAGGGCTGGCACGATTCGCCGTTGACGGCGCGCGGGCGCGAGCAAGCGCTGGCGACGCGTGCGGCGTTCGAGGACCGCGGCGTGACCTTTGACCATGTGTATTCGTCTCCGTTGGGGCGGGCGCGGCGTACGGCCGAGCTGATCGTTGGCGAGGGCTGTTCCATAGAGCTGGTCGATGACCTGCGCGAGTGGCATTTGGGTTCGTTGGAGGGCACGTCAAACCGCGAGATGCCGGCGCAACCTTGGGGTGATTATCCGGTTGCCTTTGGTGGCGAGTCGGAAAGTGAGCTTCGCGCACGTATGGTCGCGGCGCTTTCCCGCATCATGGCCCGACCGCAGCACAACTGCGTGCTGGCCGTCTCCCACGGCTCAGCCTGCCAGGAGTTTCTTAGATGCGTGACTGGCGGGGGAGAGCAGCCCGACAACGGTGCCGTGCTTCATTTTGGCTATTGCGACGGGGCGTTTTCGCTCTTGGGTTGGTAACAAACGAAAGGACCCCCTATGAATAAAGACTTGTATCTGGTCCTGTCTCTTATACACATCTCCGAGCCCACGAGACCGGAGCCTATCT
>URZN01000050.1 GCA_900552345.1 uncultured Collinsella sp.
AAGAGACAGCTTCCACAGAATCGACGCACAGGCCTCGGGGCTCACGACCGAATAGGCCGAGCTCGAGAGCATCAGGATGCGGTCGGCCACGGACAGCGCCAGCGCGCCGCCAGAGCCGCCCTCGCCTGTTACCACCGAGACAATCGGCGTCTTAAGGCCGCTCATCTCCATGAGATTCTGGGCAATCGCCTCGCCCTGGCCGCGCTCCTCGGCACCGATGCCGCAAAACGCGCCCGAAGTATCGACCAGGCACAGAACCGGTCGACCAAACTTTTCGGCCTGGCGCATCAGGCGACGCGCTTTGCGGTAGCCCTCGGGATGTGCCATACCAAAGTTGCGACGCATGCGCTCTTTGGTCGTGGTGCCGCGCTCGATGGCGATGACCGTTACGGGGCGTCCATCTTTCCAGCCAATGCCACCCACCACAGCGGCGTCGTCGCCAAAGTAGCGGTCGCCGTGCAGCTCCACAAATCCATCCAGGCCCAGCGAGATCATCTCGCCTGCCGTGGCGCGATCTGCCGAGCGGGTCTGCTTGACAATCTCGAGCGCGGTTTTTGGTGCGGCCGAGCGCTTGAACAAGTGTCCCAGCTTTTTGCCGCGGCGACCCGTATGCACGATCTCATGCGGTGCCCCCAGGCCGGGCGCGTGCCCTTCGTGCAGCGCCAGCAGCTCGCCTACCGTGAGCGCAATCTCGCCACGCGGAACAACGGCATCGCAAAAGCCGTGCTCCAGCAAAAACTCGGAGCGCTGGAATCCCTTGGGCAGGCGCTTGTGCATGTTCTGCTCGATCACGCGCGGGCCGGCAAATGCCGTCAGGGCATCGGGCTCGGCCAGGATAATATCGCCCTCCATGGCAAAGCTCGCGGTTACGCCTCCGGTCGTGGGGTCAGTGAGCACCGTGATATACAGGCCGCCCGCCTCGCTATGGCGCCTAACCGCCGCAGAGATTTTGGCCATCTGCATAAGCGACGTCACGCCCTCCTGCATGCGGGCGCCACCCGATACGGTAAAGCCAACGACCGGCAGTCCCAGCTCGGTCGCACGCTCAAATGTGCGGCAGATCTTCTCGCCCACCACGGAGCCCATCGAGCCCATCATAAAGATGGCATCCATAAAGAAGAGCGCGGTATCGCAACCGCAGATTTTGCCCCTGCCGCACACAACGGCATCGCGCTCGCCCGAACGCTCGCTCACGCTCTTGAGCTTGTCGGCATAGCCGGGAAACGAGAGGAAATCCTCCGACGCCAGATTGGCATCCCATTCCTCAAACGCGCCCTCGTCGACCGTCATGCGCATGCGCGCGCGACCGCTCACGCGAAAGTGTTTGCCGCAACGAGGGCAGACCTCGAGGTTGTCGTGCAGGCGTGCCTCATCGATTACGCGGCGGCACTCCGGGCACTTGATAAACACGTGGCGCGCGGGAAACTCGGCGCACGACTCGGTCATCGGCCCCTCGAGGACGTTGACCGTCTTCGCTTTTCTATTCATCAGCATAGAGATGCCCCATCAGATCGGTGTGATACATGCCCGACAAGAACTCGTCGTTTGCCAGCACGTCGAGCTGAAGCTCGCTGTTTTCGCTCACGCCCTCAATCACGAGCTCGCCCAGGGCCGAGCGCATCTTGCGAATGGCGCCGTCGCGCGTGGGCGCACACACGATGAGCTTGCCGAGCATGGAATCGTAGTACGGCGGGACTTTCGCGCCGGTAAACATGGCGGAATCCCAGCGCACGCGCGGACCACCCGGCACACGCAACGCGGTGATCGTTCCGCATGACGGCAGAAAGTCCGGCGTTTCGGCATTGATGCGGCACTCCATGGCGTGGTTGCGGACTGGCATGTCCTCCTGCTCAAAGGGCAGAGGCTGGCCGGCTGCCACGCGCAGCTGCCACTTGACCAAGTCGGTATCGGTCACAAACTCCGTAACCGGATGCTCCACCTGCAAGCGCGTGTTCATTTCCATAAAGTAGAAATTGCCGTCGTCCGAATACAGGAACTCGATAGTACCGGCTCCTTCGTAGCCGACGGCACGAGCCAGGTCGCGCGCGGCTTTGTGCATGCGAGCACGAATGTCATCGTGTCCGTCGAGGCACGGCGCGGGGCTCTCCTCGATCAGCTTTTGGTTGCGGCGCTGCACCGAGCACTCGCGCTCGCCGAGCGAAAACACATGGCCCTGCTTATCGGCCATAATCTGCACCTCAACATGGTGCGCCGGCGCGACGAACTTCTCCATGTAGCACTCGCCGTCGCCAAAAACGGCCTCGCCCTCGGCACGCGCCTCGATAAACGCCTTTGCCGCATCTTCCACGCGCTCGACCTTGCGAATGCCGCGGCCGCCACCGCCGGCACGCGCCTTAATAAGCACGGGGCAGCCAATGCGCTCGGCCTCGGCCGTCGCCTCCTCGGGACTTTTGAGCAGATCGCAACCCGGCACGATGGGCACGCCCGCCGCAGCAGCCGTTCGACGTGCGGCGTCCTTGTCGCCCATGCTGTCGATCACCTCGGCCGAAGGACCGACAAACGCCAGGCCATACTTGTCGCAGTCTCGCACGAAGCTCGCCTTCTCGGAGAAAAAGCCATAGCCGGGATGAATTGCCTTAGCTCCCGACTTTACGGCACAGGTGAGCACGGCATCGTCGTTGAGGTAGCTCTCGGCAAGACGCGGGCCGCCGATGCAATACGCCTCGTCGGCAAGCTGCACGTGCAACGCGTCCGCATCGACCGTGGAATAAACGGCGACGGTCTTGATGCCCATATCGCGGCACGCGCGGATAACACGGACCGCGACTTCGCCGCGGTTGGCGATGAGCACTTTGTCGAACATGAAAACTTCCCTACTTTTCGTGCATGAGTGCAAAAGACATATCGGCGCGGCAGCAAACCTCACCGTTAACGCTCGCAGTACCTGTCGCAAAGCGGAACGGCCCGCGCGCACGCGTGATGGAGCACACCAGATTCACCGTGTCGCCCGGGCGCACCGGACGCTTAAAGCGCACCTTGTCCAGACTCGTGTAGAACGGCGTCGCGCCGCGCGCCTCCTCATCGCCCATCAGCAGCACGCAGCAGTTCTGGGCGAGCATCTCGCACTGAATCACGCCGGGGACCACCGGGTTTCCCGGAAAATGCCCCTGCAAAAAGTACTCGTCGCCCGTAATCGTGATCTTGCCGTGGGCCTCGTCGCCCACCAGCTCGGCTTCGTCAAGCAAAAGCATCGGCTCACGATGCGGCAACAGCTTCTTGAGCTCTTCTTTGTTCATGGATATCACCTATCCGATCCTCATGAGGCAGCTGCCAAACTCCACGAGGTCGCCGTCGGCCACGCAGATCTCGAGCACCTCGCCGTCTGCCTCGGCCGTCACCTCGTTGAGAACCTTCATGGCCTCGATGATGCAGAGGGTCTCGCCGGCCTTGACCTTGGAGCCCACGCGCACAAACGGCTCGTCGCCCGGCGCCGGGGCAGCATAGAAAACGCCGACCATGGGAGCAGTCACCTCGGTGCCCTTAGGCTCCGACACGGCGGCAGGTGTCTGCGCGGCGGGTTCCGGTGCGGTGGCAGGCATGGCGACAGGAGCCACCGCCGGAGCAGTCACGGCACCCGGCATAGGCATGGGCACGGCAACCGGCTGCGCGGCACTCGCGCGCTCGAGCTCGACCGCGGTGCCATCGGGCTCCTCAACACGCACGCGCGTGAGGCCGCGGTCCTCCATCACATCGGCTATCTCGGCAAGTCTTTTGGAATCCATGCTCTAGCTCCTCGTATATCTACGCAGTGCGATGGCGGCATTGTGTCCGCCAAAGCCCAGGTTGGTCGAAAGCGCCCAGGTAAGGTCGGCGCGAACCGCGCGATTGGGCGTGTAATCAAGATCGCAGGCGGGATCGGGCGTGTGGTAGTTAATGGTCGGCGGCACCACGCCCTGCTCGAGCGCCATGGCACATGCCATGACCTCGATGGCGCCCGTGGCACCGATCATATGGCCGGTCATCGACTTGGTCGACGAGACGTGCGCGGCGCGTGCCGCATCCTCGCCGAGCGCCCGTTTGATGCCCGCCGTCTCGGACGAATCGTTGAGTTTGGTCGAGGTGCCGTGGGCATTGATGTAGAGGCCCTCGGAAGGCTTAACGTCGCCCTCGGCCACCGCCAGCGATATCGCACGGGCAATACCTGCCGCGTCCGGGTCGGGGCTCGTGATGTGATAGGCGTCATCGGTGTTGCCGTAGCCCACGACCTCGGCATAAATGTGTGCACCGCGGGCCTGTGCGTGCTCCATGCCCTCGAGCACGAGCACACAAGCGCCTTCGCCCATCACAAAGCCGTCGCGGTCTGCATCGAACGGACGGCATGCCGTCGACGGGTCAGGATTAGTGGTGAGAGCACGGCAGGACGTAAAGCCCGCAACGGCATCGGGGATGATTGCGGCCTCGGCGCCGCCAGCCAGGATTGCATCGGCATAGCCGTGCTTGATGGCGCGGAACGCCTCGCCCACGGCATGGGCCGAGGTCGCGCACGCGGTCACCACGGGCAGGGTCGGGCCCTTTGCCTTGTGGCGGATTGCGATATTGCCCGATGCCATGTTGGGGATCATCATCGCGATCATATAGGGCGATGCGCGACGAGGCCCGCGATCGGCGATCGTGTGAACGTTGTCGACAAGCGTCTGCATGCCGCCCACGCCTGAACCCACGTAGACGCCCAGGCGCTCGCAATCGATGGTGCCCTCGACATCAAAGCCCGCATCGTGCATGGCCTCGTCCGACGCTGCCAGGGCAAACTGAACGCAGGGGTCCAGGTGCTTGGCGTCACGCTTGCCAAAGTACTCGTTGCCGTCAAAGCCCTTGACCTCGGCCGCCACCTTAACGGCAAACGCATCGGTATCGAAGTGCGTGATCGGGCCGATGCCACACGTGCCGGCGCACATTGCCGCCCAGGTGGCAAGCGCGGTGTTGCCGAGCGGCGATACGGCACCGATGCCGGTGATTGCAACTCTCTGTTCCATCATGGTCTCCTCATCCAAGCCGTTCTTCGGCTCTGGTTTCTACATCGCCATTCCGCCGTCGACGCGCACGACCTCGCCCGTAATGTAGGCAGCCGCATCGCTCGCTAAAAAGCGCACCACACCGGCCACCTCCTCGGGCTGCGCCATACGCTTAAGGGGAATCTGCTCCTCGGTTGCCGCGCGAACCTTTTCCGAGAGCTTTGTCGTCATATCCGTCTCGACAAACCCGGGGGCAACCGCGTTCACTCGAACGCCGCGGGGCGCAAGCTCGCGCGCCACCGCCTTGGTCAGGCCGATCACGCCCGCCTTGGAGGCAGCGTAGTTGGCCTGCCCGGCATTGCCCATCAGGCCCACAACCGAGCTCATGTTGATGACGCAACCGCCGCGCTGGCGCATAAAGGTCTTGGTGAGCGCGCGCGTCGTATTGAACGTGCCCTTGAGATTGACATCGAGCACGCGGTCGAAGGCATCGTCACCCATACGCATGAGCAGGCCGTCGCGCGTGATGCCGGCGTTGTTGACGAGCGCCCAAATGGAGCCAAAGTCGTTGAGGACCGTCTCCATGCATGCGTTGACGGCAGCGGGGTCGGCCACATCGCATTGATACGCGCGAGCTGTGGCACCAGCGGCCGCGCAGGCTTCGCACGTCTCGCGCGCCGCATCGACGCCACCGGCATAGACGACGGCGATATCAAAGCTGTCCTCCGCCAGACCGACAGCGCAGGCGCGGCCGATACCCCGCGAGCCGCCCGTGACCAGTGCCACGCGACGTGAGTCGTTGCGCTCGAGCGCGCCGTTGTTCAAGTTGCCCATGTCATTCCTTTCGGGTTACAGCCCTGTGGACTATGCGAGCTCGTCGGCAATAGCTGCGACCTGCTCGGCCGTTTCGCACGAATACACACGAACGTCGCTCAGCGTACGCTTGACCAGGCCCGACAGCGTTTTGCCGGGGCCGACCTCAATAAACGTGTCGATACCCTGATCCTGCAGAGTATGCAGCGTGTCGACCCAGCGCACGGCATGGCTCACCTGGTTGGCCAAGACATCCGACATTGCTCGCGGGTCCGCCGGATAGGGCGCCGCCGTCATGTTTGCCATGACCGGAATCAGCAGCGGGGACGGCGCGTGACCGGCTTGGATATACGTCGCCAGCCCCTCAGTCGCCTCGGCCATATAGGGGCTATGAAATGCACCCGACACCGCGACTTTCATAGCGCGGCCGCCGGCCTCTTTTACTAGGACGTCGAGCTCCTGCAGTGCCTCGGGCGCTCCGGCAACAACCGTCTGCTGCGGGCTGTTGTAGTTGACCGGCCAGCAGTCCTCGCCGGCCTGCGCAGCCAGGTTCTCGACTTGCGCCGCATCGAGCTTGATGACGGCGCGCATGCCGCCGGGGTGACGCTCGGCCGCCGCGGCCATAAGCGCCGCGCGCTTACACACGAGCTCAAAACCCGCTCGTGTATCGAATGCCCCCGCAAAGGTGAGTGCAGCGACCTCGCCCAGCGAGAATCCCGCACAGGCGGCAGGCACCACGCCGCGCTCGCGCAGGGCGACGGCGACAGCCAAGTCGTGCACGAACACGCAAGGCTGCGTGTTCTCGGTCTGCGAGAGCTCCTCTTTCGAGGCGCTCCGACACTGCTCGCTGGTCCCCGGGCGCACCTCATCGGCGATTGCAAACACCTCGGCAGCCGCCGGCGATGCTTCGATGAGGTCGACGCCCATCGCGGGGTGCTGGGCACCCTGACCGGCAAACAGAAACGCTACGCTACCCATGCGAACGCACCCTTCAGGACATGCTCGGCGCCATCGACCAGATTGTCGACGATCTCGCGTGCGCTCTGGCGCTCGTTGACCATGCCAGCAATCTGTCCGCACAAATACGAACCCTCTTCGTAATTACCGTCCTTTGCGGCTTTACGAAGCGCGCCCGTGCCCATGGCCCCGAGTTCCTCGGGGCTTGCGCCCGCCGCCTCGTTCTTGGCATACGCGTTGGTAAAGGGGCTCTTGAGAGCGCGAACCGGATGTCCCGTCGAGCGACCGGTCGCACGCGTCGAAGTGTCGTTGGCCTTCAGGACCATCTCTTTGTACTGCTCCGAGACGGTGCACTCGTCTGCGACCAGAAAGCGCGTACCCACTTGCACGCCTTCGGCGCCCAGCATAAAGGCGGCCGCCACGCCGCGGCCGTCGGCAATACCGCCAGCCGCAACCACGGGAATATCGACTGCATCGACAACCTGCGGCACCAGTGCCATCGTCGAGGTCTCGCCAATATGGCCGCCTGATTCGGTGCCCTCGGCAACCACGGCAGTTGCTCCGCGACGCGCCACGAGACGCGCCAGCGCCACCGAAGCCACGACGGGTATGACCTTGATACCTGCATCGTTCCAGGCCTTCATGTACTTGGTGGGATTGCCGGCACCCGTCACGACGACCGGCACTTGCTCGTCGATCACAACCTGTGCGACCTCGTCGGCAAACGGGCTCATGAGCATGACGTTGACGCCAAAGGGCTTATCCGTCCTGGCGCGCAGCTCGTGAATCTGATCGCGCAGCCAGTTTGCGTCGGCATTCATGGCCGCGATAATGCCTAAGCCGCCCGCCTCGGACACGGCAGATGCCAGCGAGGCATCGGCAATCCAGGCCATGCCACCCTGGAACACGGGTTTTTCGATGCCGAGCAGATCGCAGAGAGGAGACTTGAGCATCACTACTTCTCCAATGCCGCCTCGACCGTATCGACGAACTCGCCGACCGTCTTGGGGTTCTCCTCGGTATCGAGCTCAA
>URZN01000051.1 GCA_900552345.1 uncultured Collinsella sp.
AGGTAGTCCATGACGGCCCGCTTGTAGGGGATGGTCACGTTGGTGCCCTCCCACTCATCGCCGGTCATAAAGGCCGCGAGGTCTTCGGGCTCGCGCTCAAAACGCACGTACTCAAGCCCCGCGAGCTCCTTGTAGATGGTTGGGGTGTAGCTGTGGCCCAGCACGCGGCCCAGCACACCGTAGGGCCGGGTTGCGACGACGTCGGTCATCTAGAGCACCTCCGTGTAGCTGCCAAAGTAGGTGAAGCTCTCGCACACGTCGTCGATCGAGTCGAGCAGGTCGTCGAGTGCTTTGCTGCCAAAGGGACAGTCCAGATCGAAGTAGAACATAAACTCAAAGTCGCGCCCGGGGATGGGGCGGCTCTCGAGCTTGATAAGGTTGATGTTGAGCGCATAGAAGCGCTCGAGCACGCGATAGAGGGCGCCCGGTTCGTTGGCCGTGGTGATCATGAGCGAGGTACGGTTGGCGCCGGGGTAGACGCGCGGCTCGCGGCTGATGACGACGAAGCGCGTGTAGTTGTTGTCCGAGTCCTGGATATTGGGCTCCAGCACCTCCAGACCGTAGAGCGCCGCGCAACTGCGCGAGGCGATGGCTGCGACGTCGGTTCGCTCGGAGTTGGCGACCATCTCGGCCGACATAGCCGTGTTGGGATACTTGGTGGCGTGCAGATCGTGCGCCTCGATAAAGCCGGCGCATTGCGCGATGGCCTGACCGTGGCTATAGACCTCACGAACATCCTGCAGCTTGGTGCCGGGCTTGACGAGCAGGTTGTGGTCGATCTTGAGGCGCAGCGAGCGCACAATGTGGAAGTCGAACTGCGCGAGCAGGTCGTAGACTGCGTTGACCGAGCCTGCGGTGGAGTTTTCGATGGGCAGTACGCCAAACTCGCAGAAGCCGTCGCGCACAGCGCGCATGACACCTTCGAAGGTGTCGAAGAACGCGATATCGGGCACGTCGAAGAGCTTGCACGCGGCGATTTGGCTGTAGGCGCCCTCAACGCCCTGGCAGGCGACGCTGGCAGTCTGGGGGAAGGGCGTGTCGAGGGGAGCTGCCGTGGCGTGGGCCTTCTGCGAGACCGTGATGCCCTTGAGCTCATTGATGTAGCGCTGCTGCTCGGCCTTGCTCATGCTCATGAGGAGGCGGAACAGCGTGATTGTCTGCGCCTCGTAGCGTTCGGGCGCGCGGCCGGCAAGGTTGTTGAGCTTGGAGCGCTCGCGGGCGGGGTCGAAGACAGCCTTGCCCATCTCGATTTTTGATTTGGCGACTTCGGTGGCAATGTCCATGCGTTCGACAAAGCTATTGAGGAGCGTGGTGTCGATGCCATCGATGGCCTGGCGGATGTCAGCAAGGTCCATAGGGACCCCTTTCGTGAATGGTTGCCTGGGGTAGTTAATTTGGGACGGGGCTTTTTTAGCTACCCTTTGACTGTCGACGAGTCGATGGGTGCCAGGGCAAATAACGACTGGCATATGGGGTAGCTAAAATAGCCCCGTCCCAAATTAACTACCCTCGGGGTTGGTGGACTAAAGCTGGGCGGCGTCCTCGAGGAGGGCGTCCCAGATGGCCAGTGCTGCGGCTGCTTCGGCTACGGGGACGGCGCGCGGGACGATGCAGGGATCGTGGCGGCCGTGGACCGAGAGCTCGGCATTTTCCATGGCGTCCATGTCTACCGTCTGCTGCTCGCGGCCAATGGAGGGCGTGGGCTTTACGGCCATGCGCCACATGACGGGAGCGCCAGTCGAAATGCCGCCCAGGATGCCGCCGGCATTATTGGACTCGACCTCGATCTTGCCGGTCTCGGCGTCGATGCGATACGGATCGTTGTTCTCGCTGCCGCGCATGGCGGCGACAGCAAAGCCCATGCCAAACTCCACGCCCTTCACGGCGGGAATCCCAAACGCAATCTGCGCGATGCGGTTCTCGATGCCGTCGAACATGGGGTCGCCGATGCCCGCGGGCAGGCCGTAGATGCCGCACTCCACGATGCCGCCGATGCTGTCAAGCTCGTCGCGCGCGGCAAGGATCTCCTCGCGCATGCGACCGGCAGCTGCGGCGTCAATGCACGGCAGGTCGTTCGAAAGGATCGCCTTGCGGTCGGCCTCGCGATAGACCATATCGTCCATCGGCAGGTCGGAGATGCCGCCGATCTGCGCCACGTGCGCCATCACGTTAATGCCGCGGACCTCGAGCGCCTGCAGCGCGATACCGCCCGCAATGCACAGGGGCGCCGTCAGGCGGCCGGAGAAGTGTCCGCCGCCGGCGACGTCGTGCATGTTGTGGTACTTCACGCGTGCCGGGAAATCCGCGTGGCCCGGGCGGGGCTTGCGGCGCAGTTCGGAGTAGTCCTTGGAGCGCGTGTTTGTGTTCTCGATGATCGCGGCAATAGGCGCGCCCGTGGTGTGTCCATCAACTATGCCGGCGATAATGTGGGCGGCATCGGCCTCGCGGCGCTTGGTCGCGGTCTCGTCACGGCCGGGGGCGCGACGGTCCAAAAAAGCCTGCAGCTGCTCCAGGTCAACGGCGATACCGGCGGGGATGCCGTCGAGCGAGCAGCCGATAGCGGGGGAGTGCGACTGACCAAAAATACTTAGATGCAAGACGTTGCCAAAGGTCGAGGACATGCTATTCCTCCTCGAGCGTGACCTTGCCGCCCAACAGGCGGTAGTGGTCGAAGAAATCGGGATAGGACTTTTTGACGGCCTCGGCGCCGTGGATCACGACCTCGCCGGTGGCGCGGCTCGCGGCGATAGCGGCCATCATGGCGATGCGGTGGTCGTTGTGCGAATCGACCTCCCCGCCGGTAAGGGCATCGACGCCCTTGATGATGAGGTCGTCACCGGCGATGCGCACCTGCGCGCCCAGCGCGGTGAGCTCGCGGGTAGTGGTAACCAGACGGTCAGATTCCTTGATGCGCAGGCGTGCGCAGTCACGGATGAACGTGCGGCCCTGAGCCAGCGATGCCACGGCCGAGATGACGGGCACCAGGTCCGGAATGTCGTGGGCGCTCATCTCAAAGCCGGCGAGCTTGTCGGACTGCACGGTGGCGGCGTTGGTGGAACGCACGATGCGGGCGCCAAAGCGCGAAAGCGCGGCGAGCACGTTTCGGTCGCCCTGCGCGGAGCTCAGCGACACGCCCTCGACAGTGATTGGGTCGGTGCCGAGGGCGCCGGCGCATAGCCAAAAGGCGGCGTTGGACCAGTCGCCCTCGACGGCTACGCTGCCGGGCGTGCGGTACGATCCGCTGTTTACGCGGAAGTTCGTGACCTCGGGCTGGCCGTCCTTGGCCGGAATACGCTCGACGTTGACCTCGACACCAAAGGCCGTCATGGCCTGGATCGTCAGGTTGATGTAGGGGCGGCTCTCGATGAGGCCGGTCACCTGGACGCAGGAGGGCTGGGCCAGCAGCGGGGCTGCCAGCAGCAGGCCGGAGATATACTGCGAGCTCACGTTGCCCGGAAGCACAAAGGTGCCCGGGCGCATGCGGCCGCTCGTCTTGAGCGGAAAACCGCCCAGGCCCTGCAGGTCGCAACCGGCGGCGATGATCTCGTCCGAAAGCGGGGAGAGCGGGCGTGCGCCTAGACGGCCCTGTCCCACAAAGGTTGCCTCCGCGCCCAGCGCGCAGGCGACGGGTAACATGAAGCGCAGCGTGGAGCCACTCTCGCCGCAGTCGAGCGTGCCGCCGGCAAGGGCCTTGAGTAGGCCAAATTCAATGCTCTTCATGGTGGGGTGGACCTGGAAGCCGTCCTCGACGGTCTCGATGCGGGCGCCGAGCGCCGTGAGACAGCGCACCGTGGCCTCGATATCGGCGCAGGTGGTGTTGCAGGTCACGTGCGTCTCGCCGTTGGCAAGCGCGGCGCAGATGATGAGGCGATGCGCCATCGATTTGGATGCGATGGCGGGAACGGTGCCCTTGAGCGGGGACGGGGTGATGCGGGCTAACATGCGGAAACGTCTCCCTTCTGGCCGAGGCCCTCGGCAATCAAATCGTGGAAGGTGGAAAGCGGCGTGCGGTCGATGCTGCAACGGCCAATGTCGTGCGGAATTACCAGGTCGATGGTGTCGCCCGCGCGCTTTTTGTCGTGGAGCGCCTCGGCAAAGACGGCATCGGCATCTAGGTCACAGCGGGTCTTGAGGCCGTGGCGGGCGCAGAGCTCCTCAATACGATCGGGCAGCTCGGCATCGCAAACGCCATGCAGGGCTGCGGCACGCGTGATGATGCCCATGCCGATGGACACGCAGTTGCCGTGGCCGAGCTCAAAGTGCTCGCAGGCTTCGACGGCGTGCCCGGCGCTGTGGCCAAAGTTGAGAAGCTTGCGCTGATTGGTTTCGCGCTCGTCGGCAACGACCACGGCGCGCTTAATGTCGATATTGCGGGCGATGATGAGCGCCACACGGGCCACGTCGCGGTTCAGCAGCTCAAGCGTGAGCGGGGTCTTCTCCAGCTCGGCGAAAAGCTCCGGGTCGGCGATCACGGCGTGCTTGACGACCTCGCCGCAGCCGTCGGCGAACTGCTCGGGCGTGAGGGTGGCCAAGCACCCCACGTCGGCGATAACCACGCTCGGCTGCCAAAAGGCGCCGGCCAGGTTCTTGCCGGCTGCCAGGTCGATGGCCGTCTTCCCGCCGACCGACGAATCCACCATGGCGAGCAGGCTTGTGGGAATCTGCACAAACTTGCAGCCGCGCATGTAGGTGGCGGCCACAAAGCCCGCCACGTCGCCCACGACGCCGCCGCCGAGTGCCACGATCACGTCGGAGCGCGAAAGCTCGTGCTCGGCCACAAACTCCAAAATGGCAACATAGGTCTCGGCACGCTTATGGGCCTCGCCGGCCTCGAAGGTGCAGATGCTCGCCTCGTAGCCTGCGGCCTCCAGGCTCTGCTTAACGGGCATCTGGTAGAGGGGACCTACGTTGGTGTCCGTCACGATGACGGCGCGCGATCCGCCAGCGGTGGCGCGGACGAGTGGGCCCGCCTGCTCCAGTAAAAACGTGCCCACATGCACCTGGTAGGGGCGTGCGGTGTCGATATCGATGGTAATCGCCATAAGCTTCGGTCCTTTCGACCTGGCGTGATGGGTGGTCTAGTGGGAGGCCTCGTCGTCGAGCGCGCGCTTGATGCGGTCGCCCTCGGCAAGGAGATTCTCCAGATAGCGCTGGTCGCGGTCCTTAAGGGCGCGACTGTAGGCGCCGAGCGATTCGATCAGATGGTCAATCTCGAAGGCGAGTGCATCGGCGTCGTCGATCATGAGCTCGGACCACATCTGCGGATTGAGGTGTGCTACGCGGGTGAGGTCGCGGTAGCTGCCCGCCGAAAAGCCGTGGTGGACCTGAGCGGTCGGGCTCTTAACATAGGCGTTGGAGACGACGTGCGCGAGCTGGCTCGTAAAGGCGATGACGCGGTCGTGCTCGGCGGCGCTCGTTACGCTGAACTTGCCAAAGCCTAAGGGGCGTACCATCTCGCGCACCTGGCCCAAAAGCTCCAGCTTAAGTGCGTCGTCCACTGCGGGCGGTACGAGCACGAGCGGTGCGCCCTGGAATAGGTCGGCACGGGAGTGAGCGTAGCCCGAGAACTGCGTGCCCGCCATGGGGTGCGCGCCCACAAAGTAAAAACCGTGCTCGCGGGCAAGCTCAAAGGCGCGCTCGCACACGATACCCTTGACGCCCACGGTGTCGATCACCACGGGGCCCATGATGGCCTCGGTGTCGGTGGCGTCGGCGAGTGCCTGGGCGTGCGCCTCGAGCCACTCGATACAGGCCTCGGGGTAGCATGCCAGGACGATGATGTCGCACTCGCCGAGCGTCTCGTCGTTGAGCTCACCGGCGACGGTGCCCATGCTGGCGGCCGTCATGACGTCTTCATCGGGGTCCCAGGCCAGCACGCGGACGCCCGCCTGCGCATAGCCGCGGGCAAAGCTGCCGCCGATGAGGCCCAGGCCCACGATACCGGCGCATTTGGGTCCACCCTGGTTAACGCGTGCGTTTCTCACCGTACCCATGGGCTACTCCTGAACGGTCTCTTGGCAGACGACCTCGCGGATGGCGCGGATGCGGCGCATGGTGTCGTCGAACTGGTCGGGAGTGAGGGCCTGAGCACCGTCGGACCAAGCGTGGCTCGGGTCGTCGTGGACCTCGATCTCCAGACCGTTGGCGCCGCAGGCGGTCGCGGCGAGCGCCATGGGCTCAACATAGCGGGTGTAACCGGTGGCGTGGCTGGGGTCGGCGACGACGGGCAGGTGCGACAGGTGGTGCAGCACCGGCACGGCGTTGAGGTCGAAGGTGTTGCGGGTGCGGGTTTCGAAGGTGCGGATGCCGCGCTCGCACAGGATGACGTTGTCGTTGCCCTCGCTCATGATGTACTCGGCTGCCATAAGCAGCTCGTCGACGGTGCCGGACATGCCGCGCTTGAGCAGAATTGGGGTCTGCGTCTTGCCGACCTCCTTGAGCAGGGGAAAGTTCTGGGCGTTGCGAGCGCCGATCTGCATGACGTCGATCTTCTTGTCGAGGAAGACCTGCACGTCGCGCGGGTCCATGATCTCGGTGACGATCGGCATGTCGAGCTCGGCGGATGCCTCGCACAGCAGGTCCAGGCCGGCGGGACCCATGCCCTGGTAGGCGTACGGGGAGGTGCGGGGCTTGTAGGCGCCGCCGCGCAGCATCGTGGCACCGGCGGCCTTCACGCGGCGGGCGATGCGGATGAGGTTGTCGCCCTCGACGGAGCAAGGGCCGGCGATGACCTGGAACTGGTCGCCGCCGATCTTGATGCCGTGGCCGCAGTCGATGACGGAGTCCTCGGGGTGGAACTTGCGGTTGGCGCGCTTGAACGGCTCGGAGACGCGCTGCACGCGCTCGACGACGTCCATGGACTCGAGCAGGAACGGGTCGATCTTGGTCGTGTCGCCCACCAGGCCGATGATGGTCTCGTTCTCACCGCGCGAGACGTCGGTCTTGAGTCCCTTTTTCTCGATCCAGCTGACGATGTGGCTTACGGCCTCGTCGCTGGCGCTCTGCTTTAAAATCGCAATCATGGTGTGCCTCTCACCTCGATGGATAGTCCCTGCAAAAACGGCCCGCATCGCGAGCCGTTATATATGTGCATGAGAGTTTATACTATCTGACTCGCTTTTGCCGCCTAAAGCGCGCCGTCGCGGCGCGTCTCCCACGTAATTGCAAAGCTTTTTCTATTATTTTGTTAGCCCGTGGCGCACTTGGGTATAATGCCTACTGTTCGCCCTATTAGCTCAGGGGATTAGAGCGTCTGCCTCCGGAGCAGAAGGCCGTTGGTTCGAATCCAACATGGGGCACCATCGAACGTAAGACCGTCCGAACCTCGCATGGTCCGGGCGGTTTTCTTATACCGACGCGACGTGATGGGACGTGGTATGGCAGCAACGGATATCGAGCGTGGACTCTCGACCGCCGAGGTCGAGGAGCGCATCGCCGCCGGTAAGATCAACCGCAACATGGAGCTCAAGATCAAGTCGGTCCGCGAGCTCATCATCGAGAACCTCTGCACGCTGTTCAACTTGATCAACGTGGTCTTGGCGATTTTGGTGTTGCTGACCGGTTCGTTTAAGAATCTGACGTTCCTGTTCGTGGTGTTCTTGAACACGGCAATTGGCGTCATTCAGTCCATGCGTTCCAAGCGGATGGTCGACAAGCTTACGC
>URZN01000052.1 GCA_900552345.1 uncultured Collinsella sp.
GGTAACGCATCCGCGAACGCACCCGTCGCCGTCGCCCCCGCAGCTCCGACACCGGCCGTCCCCGCGATCGCGTTTATCGGCTACCAAAACTCGGGCAAGACCACGCTTGTCGAGAAGGTTATCGCCGAGCTCACCCGCCGCGGCCTGCGCGTGGGTTCGCTCAAGCATCATGGGCATCACGGCTTTGATATCGATGTGCCCGCTAAGGACACCTGGCGCCATCACCAGGCCGGGTCCAAGCACGTGGGACTCATCTGCGCCACGCGCTGGGCGGAGTACGCCGACACGCGCGAGGAGGACGAGATGCCCGCGCGCGAGCTGCTGTCGCGTTACAACGATGTCGACGTGGTGATCATCGAGGGCTACAAGACCGAGGGCTTCGACAACATCGTGGTCGCGCGCTCCGGTGTCGACCGTCTGCGCGGCAAGAGCTCGCTCGACCTGGTCGACGGCCGTACGCTGGCCCTTGCCTGCAACGAGGCCCTGGCGCGTCAGGCCTTCGACGCCGGCTTTGCGACCCGAGCCATCAACATCAACGACGCCCGAGCCATCTGCGATCTGATTCAGGACCATCTGGCCTAAAACCTGCCAAAAAGGGACAGGTTTATTTTGGCAGGTTTTATCTGGGTAAACGTCATTTCCACCACAAAGGGGCCAGGAACCTTTGTGGTGGATTTTGTTTAAGTAGATGTGTGGGACATGCCTTAGAATCTACCAAGTAGTTCATGACGGGCGAAAAACGGAGAGAAGGGGCTCTTGATGCGTCCTTAATGTTTCATGCGGATAGATTGATTCGACAGACGGTGGCGAATGCCCGCCGTCCGCATTCGTATGAAACAAGGAGTCTCCATGCTCGTCTCTCTTTTCTCAAAGCCTCAGTCATCGCTGTCCGTGCAGGCCAAGCGCCTGGTGGCGATGCGCTTTCTCATCTACACCGGTTTTCAGACCAGCTACTTTATCGGCGTCATCGGAACGCTCACCTATGCAGACGATGCCTCGGTCGTCGCGACGTCGCTGGCCGTTCTGTTTATGAACGTCTTTGTGATCCTGGGGTCCTTTGCGGGCGGCGCCGCGCTCGACGCTTGGGGCCCGCGCCACCATTTTCTGCTGAGCATCGTCGGCGCGCTGGCAACCGGCGCGACGATTATCGCCTTTGGCGGCACGACCGGCATCGTCCTGCTCGGCGCGGCGCTCCTGGGTTTTGTGATGGGGTTCGCCCAGCCCATCGCCACGTCCTATCCGGCCTATCTCACCGACGATCCCGTCGAGCTCAAAGACATCAACTCCGCCATCGCCATGTTTTCAAACGTGAGTATCATCGTTGGTCCCACGCTGGGCGGCTTTGTCGCGGCGGCTGCGTCGTCGCGCGCGGTGTTCATGCTCATGATGCTCTTTACCGCGTTGGCGCTCATTGCCGGTTGGGGCTTTAGGCAAAGTGCAGGTCAGGTTGCCACACACGAAGGCAAACCCGCGGTTGGCGACATCACATCGGATAAGGCCAGCCAAAGCCCCGACCCCAACACGTCCTCCCGTGTCACCTTTGCGACCAGCATCAAGACAGTCTTTACCAACAGCGTTCTCGCCCTGCTGTTCTTCATCATCTTCCTCTCGAACTTTGGCTACGGTGCCTTCGATCCGCTGGAGTCGTTCTTCTACCGCGATGTCCTGCACGTCGGTGTCGAGTGGATGGGCTGGCTCTCGTCGGCCTGCGGCGTGGGCGCGGTGCTGGGCGCCGTGGCCGCGCTCCGCTTGCCGGCGCGCTTTGTCAGCCTCAAAACGCTGCTCGTGGCGCTCATGTCCGTGGGTCTGGGAAGCCTGCTCTACGTGGGAACGCCGTACGTGGGCGTGGCCCTTATCGGCCAGATTGTCCTGGGCGTGGCCTGGGGCGTCGTCAACCCGCTTCACAACACTATCGTGCAAACGACGGCTCCGCTCGAGCAGCTCGGTCGCGTCAACTCGGTCATGGGCTTTGGCAACATGTTCGCCGGCGTGGCCCCGCTGGCGATTGCCCCCTGGCTGGCGGCGACGTTTGGCGTGCAGCAGACGCTCATCGGGGCGGGCATGGTCGTGACGGCGGTTCCCGCAGCGTTGCTGCTATTTGGTCGTTGGCACTTGGATCGTGCCGCAAAGCAGTAAAAACCATCACAACATTCGATGAAAATCGCGATTTTGCCGAATAACGTCGAATGTTGTGATGGTTTGTGCTCCGGCTAGGCCACCCTGCGAGTCCGGCCACCACAAAGGGGCCAGGCACCTTTGTGGTGGTTTTGCGCCAAAGCGCCCCGTGCGCGCCTTGGTATACCATGTACACCATTTCCGACCACATTCAGCACCGCCGCACAACCCAGAAAGGCCTCCCATGGACGCCACCTTCACCCACATCAAAGCCGTGTTCTGCGATATCGACGGCACGCTGCTCACGAGCGGGCACACGGTGTCCCCGCGCACCGTGGTGGCGATCCGCGCCCTGCGCGAGCGCGGCGTACTCTTTGGCCTGTGCACCGGGCGCGATGCCCACGCGACCGAGGCCATGTACGAGCTCTGGGGCATCGAAGGTCTGGTGGACGTGCTGGTGGGCTGCGGTGGCGCCGAGGTCATCGACCGTGCGCATGACATCAACGAGCTGAGCTACCCGCTGCCAGGCGAGACCGTCGCGCACATCTGCGAGCACATGGCAGACCTGCCGGCAACGCCCGTTTGCCCTCGGGACGGCGTGCTCTATGTGCCCGAGAGCAACGCATGCGTCGAGCACCTTTCGCGTGTCGATGGCGTGCCCTACAAGGTGGTCGACTTTGCCGAGTTTTTGCGCGAGCCGCAGGCCAAGGTGATGTTTACCATGGCGCCCGAGGTGATGCCGCAGGTCATCGAACGGGCGTCGACGTTCGCCGACGACACCGTTAAGGCGGCTGCTCTACAGACCACGCAGCGACTCTACGAGTTCATGGATCCGCGCGTGTCCAAGACGCGCGGCCTTGTGCGTGTGGCGGAGCTCAACGACATGGAGCTCCAGAACATCTGCGTGTTTGGCGATGCGGACAACGACACCTGCATGGTGGCCGACGCCGGCGTGGGCGTGGCCATGGCAAACGGCAGCGACGCCACCCGTGCCGCCGCCGACTTTGTAACCGCTAGCAACGACGAAGACGGCGTAGCGATCTTTATCGAGGAACATCTGCTGTAGCGCCGGGGGAGAGCCACCACAAGGGGAACAGGCACCTTTGCGGTGGCCTCAGGCGATTTGGGCGAATTGATGCCTAAAATCTGCGCGAAAATTCAGATATGGTTGTCTGAACATTACGCTTCTAACTACCGATGGGTTAAAGATATTCTCATCAATTTGGTAGTCTATTCCTCCCGGTTAATGATCTACCGTTCACGGTCGATTTTCGACCGTTCACAGGACGCATGCTCTTGAGCAAAATGTTGTGCAAATAAATAAAATGCTATTAAAAAATGATAACTAGCTTAATTACCAGTAGAAATAGATATTTCATGGCGAATAAACGAAGGTAAATCCGAGCAAATGTCAAGAGAATTGAGAATTCGCTACAAAACTATCGGTATTTTTGCTTAGATGTTCAAACAATCATTACAATATGTACTATAAGCGTGCGTAATTACAGGTTGCGCAGATACGTTTGATAGTGAAAGAGCAAGATCGCGGTCTCTTGGGGAGGAGACATCGATGAAAGCGAATTCAGAAAAAACTAAGCAGAGTAAAAAAGCGACGCGCCGTGTACTGGCAGGCGTTTTGTGCGGAGCCTCCGTTTTGAGCCTGGTACTGTCGCTCGTCATGCCTCCGATCTCGCAGGCCATTGCCAACGATGCCCAGACGGTTTTTACCGAGGAAACTGTGATGGGGGGGGGTTCCTCAAGTGAGTCTACTGATGTAGAAAACACCAACAACGGGGATACCGACAACCAGAATAGTGACGAGACCGAGGGCGACGGGACTGGCGACGATACTCTCAGGGCGGCCCCGTTGCCTGATGACACGGGAGCCGAGAGCGTTGCGCAGCCCGCGGATGATAGTGCTAACGGCGAGGGCGCAATCGCACTTGCTGCAGAAAATAAATCGACTTATACAATCAGCAGTGGGGCTGAACTCAGTGAGAAGCTTCTTGCCAAGGGACTTCGCGATGCAACCGGCTCAGCTACTTTTGAGCTTGTTGCTGATATTAAATACAACGGTGAGATTAAGTTTGAACAAACTGACAATAACCCCATCAATATCACCCTTAATCTAAACGGTCATAAGATCAAGTGCTTGAACACCGACAAGCCGTTATTTGATGTTGCTGGCGGCGCAACACTTACAATTAAGGACGAAATTAAGGACTCCGCGCCGGTGACTGAGACGGTCAGCGACGGCCAGTTGCTAACCGATCAGGGGCAGAGCCTGAATGCCGATAATTATGACAAGTATGCCGCCAATTATGGCAAGAATGCCAATCTGACTTACGATAAAGATAACGATAACATTCCATCTAATCTTACCTACTACGTGACCGAATCGTCCCCGAACGAAACAGGCACAACCGAGACACTTGTCAAACATGACGTTGAGATTAAAGGCGCCATCGTGGCGTGCGGCGGCAAAACAAATCTAAGGCTCATCAATCTGTATAACAGAAACGGCAAGGGCGGCACGTTTAACCTTGTGAGCGGCGTGATTACGCAAAAACAAGACGGCAGCGTTAGCAGCTTGGTCTATGCCGAGGGCGGCTCTACCGTCAACATGCGCGGCGGCTACGTGTGTGGCGCTTTAGGCTCGGGCATTATGGTGTCCAACGAGAGTGGTGGTGCCTCGACCCTTGATTTGACCGGTGGCGTAATTGCTGGCAACTGCGCTTCGAGTGGCGGCGGTGTATATGCCAAGGGGTCTGCGGTCAAGGTGACCGGTGGCGTAATCTCCGGCAACAGCACGCTTGCTTCTGGTGCCGGTCTCGGCGGCGGCATCATGGCTTCAGGCGGTAAAGTTACCGTTTCTGGTGGCCATATCACGAATAATAGAATGGCTAAATTCTGTGGCACGGATGGCAGTGGTTGTCATGGCGGCGCTGGGCTTGCTGCCAATAACGGCGCCCATGTCACCATTTCCGATGGCCAGATTACCGGCAACTATTCCGAGGAAGCTGGCGGCGGCGTTTACGTTACCAATCTTAATCAAGGAGATACGGCATGGCTCGACATTACGGGAGGATATATTGCCTCTAACGTGAGCTACCGATCTGAAGGTGCCGGCATCCGAGTGGGCCAGAAGGTTGACGCGATGATTGGCGACACTCCAGACAACAACGGCACTCCAGGCAGCAAAGCCTACATCACTAACAACTGCTGCATGTCTCGCTTTGACTGGGGCGGCGGCGGCATCTTTGTTCAGGGTGATTCGAAAAACGCGGATAACGCAGGCAGGCTGTTTGTATACAACTCGTATATAAGCAGCAATACCGCTGGCGGCTATGGCGGTGGCGTTGCAGTCTGCCCGACGGGCAAGACGTTGGTAACGAACACTAAGGGCACGGCAATCTTTGGTAATTCGTCTGCCAGAGATGAACATAATTGGCTAAATGATTACAACACAGAGCATAATTCCGGTAATAACCGTACGCCCCATCTTTCAGGTGGTGGTATTGCTGATACTAATAAGACTGAAGATAGAGATGCATACGAATCGGACAAGTTCCGCGAGTGCGGTCATGCCGATTTCTTCCTCGCAGCGCGGGATCACAATACGCCGGTCGCAGCGGTATCCGGCAAGATGCTTGGCGATATAGACGCCAAGTACTCGGGAAGCATTGAGCTAAAGAATCGCATCAGCATCCCCGCCAACGGTGTTGCTCAGGTAAAAAATAGCATCGGTCTGACTTCGGGTGTTGGCGCCACGGATAAAGCGGTGATTGACTTAGTACAGGGTAAAGTACAGGGTACTAAAGTGACAACTTTCATCACGGGCAACTATTCTTGGGACCATGGTGGCGGCATCATGTCGAATGGCAACTTGTACCTAGGCGTGCCTGCGGATACGTACGTCTACCCGAGCCTTAAGCTGAAGGCAACCAAGGCGCTGAAAAATCAGCAGACCAAGGAAAACATGGAGCTCGACAAAGACCAGTTCCCCTTCTCCTTCTCCGTCTACCGCAAGGATTCGGATGGCGCGTCGACGCCCTCTTGGGATGGCGAAACATTCAACACTGGTGGCTGCAAGCAGGTTGTATCTACCCCGAATAACGCTGACGGCAACATCGCCTTTGACCTTAGCAATGACCTTAGCATGCAGCTCGGTGACTTCAGCAAGAAGCTCTCAAGTGATACTGGCAAAATTACATACTCATACTACTTGGTCGAAGATGCGGGCAATATTCCTGGTGTTGATTACGATCATGCTGTATACGAGATTAAGGTGACAGTCGAATACAACAAGACTGTACTTATGTCCGTTCCGATAAAGAATGATTCGAATAAGACTAAAGATCTTAGTGTCTATAACTTCACGATTGATAGTGTGGACGTGACTAAGAATCATGAGGGTTCAGCTGACCATCTGGGCTCTGTGTCACCTACTGATGACTATTATTTGATTGCCGGCTCCGGTGGGGGAAGTACATTCACCAACAAGTACACCCCTAGTGTTTCCTGGATTCCTAAGGCGACTAAGGTCGTTGAGGGTGGCGAGATGAAGGCGTTTACGCTTCAGCTTGCGAAAGACAGCAAATTTGAAGACATCATCGGTACTGCCGTGACCTCTGGTAATGAAAATAAGCAGACGCATTCATTCTTGGATGGCAGTGGTAAAGAGATTGAGCTCACGTACTCGCTCTCAGATATCAGGAATAGTTCCGACCCGGGCGACTCCACGGGCGGCCCTTCCAAGACCTTCAAGTACTACGTGCGCGAGAAGAACGATAGATCGACCTATTCGCATTACAAGTTTGATCAGTCGGTCTATGAGCTTACGGTTGCCGCAAAGGATGACGATGCTGGAATCACAACCAATGTGACCTACACTCAGATCGTCGATGCCAAAGGCAATGAAATTCCTGAGAATGAGCGGATACCGAAGCAGTACGGCGAGGACACCGGCGCTGGCCAAAGCCTTCCCACCTTCATCAACACCTACTCCACCTCTTTGCCCCTTTCTGGTATGTCGGGCGTCACTCTGACGTACCTTGCCGGCGCGGCGGTGCTTTGCGCTGCTGCAGCCTGGATGTACATTCGTCGCAAGGCGAATGCGAAGGGAGGCGAGCGTCGTGAATAAGAAAGTTTGCTCCTTCCCGATCTTGTTTGCGCTGCTTGCCCTCCTGATCGGCACCTGCGCGGTTGTGTTCCCCGCATCCGCGCAGGCCGCGCCGACCCCGACCGGTTCCATCACGGTGAGCGGCACCGTGGCGAGCAGCTACGACGCCTACCAGATCTTTAGCGCTAACGTCGTCGACGGCGACAACGATGCCAAGATCGCCACCGACCTCGCCTGGGCAAGCGACGCCGTGCGCGACGCCGCGCTGCCTGTGTTGCACAGCGCCGGCATGTCCAAATCCCAGACCACCGCGCAGGAAGCTGCCGAGTGGCTCAACACCGATTCCCACCTTACGGGCGCGCTGAGCGCACAGCTCGCTCGTTCCCTCCAGCTGTCTCTTATACACATCTCCGAGC
>URZN01000053.1 GCA_900552345.1 uncultured Collinsella sp.
GAGCCGGTCGAGGTGCACGTCGCCTCGCTCAAGGGGCCGACCTCGATTGGTCTGGTGCAGTTTATGGACCGGGCGGCCGATGGCGAGACGGACAATGAGTTCGACTTTGCGATCAACACTGCCGCCGACGAGATTGTGCCCAAGGTCATTCAGGGCGATATCGACATTGCCCTGGTGCCAGCCAACGTGGCGAGCGTGCTCTACAACAAGACCGAGGGCGCGGTGCAGGTCATCGACATCAACACGTTGGGCGTGCTGAACGTTGTGACGGGCGACGCGGACGTGACCTCGTTTGGTGACCTGGCGGGTCGCACCGTCTACATGACGGGCAAGGGCACCACGCCGGAGTACGTCATGAACTACCTGCTGGAGCGCGCAGGCCTGACCGGCCAGGTGACGCTCGAGTTTAAGAGCGAGCCCACCGAGGTGCTGTCGGCCCTGCTTGCCGACCCGTCCGCCGTGGGCGTGCTGCCGGAGCCGTTCAAGACCGCTGCCATCGCCAAGAGCGAAGGCAGGCTGTCGGCTCCGGTAAGCCTGACCGATGTGTGGGACGAGTTGGCAGGTGACACGGGTTCGCGCCTGCTGACGGGCGTGACCGTGGTGCGCCGCGCGTTTGCCGAGGAACATCCCGAGGCTGTGGCGGAGTTCTTGAGCTGCCATGCGGCGAGCGTTAAGGCTGTCAATGCGGCGCCGGCAGACTGGGCGCAGGCCGTGGTCGATGCCGGCATCGTGGACAACGCCAAGATCGCCGAGAAGGCGATTCCCGGGTGCATGCTTGTGTGCCAGACGGGCAAGGATATGAAGGCGGCACTTAGCGGGTATCTGCAGGTGCTGTCCGACGCGGACGCGAGCGCCGTGGGTGGTAAACTTCCGGCTGACGATTTCTACTACATGGAGTAGCCCGTGCGTGCGTTTGCTCGACAAATGACAGAGCGTATGAAGGCGGTGGCGGCAGCAGGTGCCGTCGCCGCCTTTTGGCTTACCGTGTGGGTCTTCGCGGCGGTGCTGGTGGCGCAGCCACTGATCTTGCCGGGGCCGGGTGCTGTTGCCTTGGCGCTGCTGCGCCTGGTGTGCGATGACGGTACCTGGGCGATTTTGGTGGGCTCGGGCGCGCGGATACTGGGCGGGCTGGCGCTTGCCGCGGTGTGTGGTGGCGTGCTTGCCGGGATTTCGTCACGGTTGCGGGCGTTTGCGCGCCTGGTGGCTCCGGCACTTTCATTTGTTAAGGCGACGCCGGTTGCCTGCGTGGTGGTCCTGCTGCTTATTTGGTTGGGATCGGCGCGCGTGAGCATCGCCGCGGTCTTTTTGATGGCGCTGCCGGGCGTGTATTTTTCGCTGGCCGAGGGCTTGGCACAGGTGAATAAACCGCTGGAGCAGATGTTCCGTCTGCATGGCGTGCGCGGCTGGCGCCTGTTTTGCGCCCATACCTGGCGCGAAGTCCTGCCGTTTGTGCTTTCGTGCGCCCGCGCCGTGATCGGCATGAGCTGGAAGGCCGGCGTGGCAGCCGAGCTGATCGGCATGGCGGTGGGCACCGTGGGCGAGCGCATCTATCAGGCAAAGCTTTTGATTGAGACGGCTGATTTGCTGGCATGGACCGTGCTGGTCGTTGCCGCCTCGTGGGCGTGTGAGCGCGTGCTGGTGTGGCTGCTGCGGGTTTCGGGACCCGTGGCGTGGCGCGCGGCCGTGCGGGCGCATGGGCATGGACTGCGCGGGCGTGCGGGGGCTGCGAGCGATGGCGCCGCAGCGGAGCTTGCGCTTGCCGTGGGCGATCGTGCGCCCTGGGCGCCGGCGCTGGATGGTCTGGTGCTCAACGTGCCTGCGGGTGGGCGTATCTGCGTGATGGGCGCTTCGGGCATGGGCAAGTCGACGCTGCTTTCGTTGGCAGCGGGGGAGTGCGCGCCGTGCTCGATGGTGTTTCAGGATGCACGCTTGGTAGAGGGCAGCTCGGCTTTGGATAACGTGCTGGTGTGTGCCGATGCGCGCGTGGATGCTTCGAACGCTACGACCTTGCTGCGCCGGTTGGTGCCGGGAATCGACGTGCATGTTCGCGTGGCTGAGCTTTCGGGCGGGCAGCGCCGTCGTGTCGAGATCGCTCGAGCCCTGCTGTGTGGCGGCTGTGCCGTCATTCTGGATGAGCCCTTTACCGGCCTGGACGCCGCCGCGCGCGATGCGACGGTCGAGGCCGTGCTAGACCTGCTCGACGGTCGCACGCTCTTGCTCGCCACGCACGATGTCGTCGACGTTCAGGCCCTCGATATCTCGGACATCATCACGCTCTAAATACTAACTGAGCAACAAAATGATTCGTTTTCCTCCGTCCCCATGGGGTCGGGTGTGGTATTCTATCTGCGGGGTAATACTTAGGAATACCAAGTAATACCAACGCCGCAGAAACAAACTCCGGATGCGGGCCAATCGGGTTGCCTTCACAGCCCGTCGCCCAGCCGCGTGGCCCGCATCTATCCGCACTACCGTCGTTTCAAAAAGGAAGCGCCATGGCAGAACACATGACCCCCGTAGTCGCGAAGGTCTTGCCCGAGGAGAAGGCAGCCTTCGCGGCGGCAACCCAGCTCGTGGGCACCACGCCGTCCAACGCCATCCGCATGTTTATCGCCGCGTTCAATCGCTGCGGCACCTTCCCGTTCGACATCTCGCCCAGCGGGGCCTTTGGCAAAGAGTGTCCCCAACAGCTAGTCGTTTAAGAACGTCCCCAATGACTAGTCGTCGGGAGGAGGTTGGCATGCTCAATGCGATGATTTGGGCGCTTGCCTGTTTTGGCGTCGTCGCTGCCGATATTGCCCTGAGCGTCGTTTTGTTTTCCGCCCTTGGCGTCGCATCGGTGTTCATGGGTTTTTCGATCGATGACCTCGACATTCAATTGCTTCAGGCCGTCGCGCAGACAGCATCGTTTTTGATGGCGCTGCTGTGGTGGCGTTATCTGTGGCCGCGTTCGTTTATGGCACGCCGGCAAAGCGAGCACCCGCTCGGCGGGGGAGCGCGTGGGGCGTGGAAACGCATCGCTTGCGTTATCGTGATCGGCCTGGCCCTGCAGGTGGTTGTTGGCTACGTGACCGACGCCGCGCTGTCGTTGTTGCCCGATGCCGCGGCCGACTACAGCGAGCTTGTCGAGGAAACAGGCATGGGCGACACCAGCTATCTCGCCGTCCTGACCACGGTGCTCGGCGCCCCGTTTTGTGAAGAGCTGCTGGTGCGCGGCATTATTTTTGAGTTTTCGCTCCGAGCGTTTAACCCGCACTGCCGCCCACTTTGGAAGCGCCGACGTCTCGTGCGACCGCAAGACAGCGCCATGGTGCCCTGGGCGGCCCCGAGTAGCTGGGGTATCGCCGCAGCGATTGTGCTGCAGGCGGCAATCTTCGGCTTTATGCACATGAATTGGGTGCAAGGTTGCTACGCGGGTGCCGCCGGCCTCATCTTTGGTTGGGTGCTCGTGACGACCGGAAAGCTCCGCTACACGATCCTGCTGCACTTTGCCTTTAACGCCGGGTCGTATCTCATGGCGTTGCTCTGGTTTGTGAACACGCCGCTCGACGTGGCAATTACGGTCGCTATCGCCGGCGTCATCCTCGTTGAGGCAATGCGCTCGCTGCGCCACGCGTGTGGGATGGACGCAGCGAGCGCACCGCTGCCCTAGTTGCGGCGTCCGCCTCCGTTGGCGCCCTGTCGTCCCTGGGCCGCGCGATTGCGACCGGCAGTGTTCTGTGCGCGTGACATGCCGCCGTGGCCCTTGCTGCCCTTGGGCCCCTTGCCAGCGCCGCCGCCATGCGGTTTGCCGCCCTTCTTGCCGGTGCCATGCCCACCGCCAGCAGACGTCTCGCCCGGGCGTGGCGGCACGGGGCGAATCAGGCAATGCTTGGTGTAGCCAATCAGATCGCGGCGGCCGGCTTTTTCCAGCGCCTCGCGCACGAGCTTGTAGTTCTCGGGCTTGCGATACTGGATGAGCGCGCGCTGCATGGCCTTCTCGTGCGGGTCGCGCGCCACGTAGATCGGCTGCATAGTGCGTGGATCCACGCCGGTGTAGTACATGCAGGTCGACATGGTGGACGGGGTGGGGTAGAAGTCCTGCACCTGTTCGGGCATGTAGCCCATGTCGCGCACGGCCTCGGCAAGGTCCACAGCTTCCTTCATCGTTGAACCGGGGTGGCTCGAGATCAGGTACGGCACCACATACTGCTTGAGTCCGTATTCGCGGTTCAGGCGTTCAAATTTACGGCAGAACGCGTCGTAGACGGCGCGGCTCGGCTTGCCCATCACGGACAGCACCGCGTCGCTCACATGCTCGGGCGCTACGCGCAGCTGGCCCGAAACGTGGTGCTCCAGCAGCTCGCGCAAAAACTCGTCCGAGGCGTCGGCCATGGTGTAGTCGAAGCGGATGCCGCTGCGGACGAAGACCTTCTTGACGCCCGGCAGCTGGCGCAGGTCGCGCAACAGCTGCGTGTAGCCGCTCTCGTCGACTACCATGTTCTTGCACACGCTCGGCCACAGACAGCGTTTGTTCTTGCACACGCCGTGCTTGAGCTGCTTGTCACAGGCAGGGCGGCTAAAGTTTGCCGTCGGTCCGCCCACGTCGTTGATATAGCCCTTAAACTCGGGGTCGTGCGTGAGCAGCTCGGCTTCGCGCATGATCGAGTCGTGGCTGCGCATCTGCAGCACGCGACCCTGGTGGAAGGTGAGCGCGCAAAACGAGCACTCGCCAAAGCACCCGCGGTTGGAGCTAATGGAAAACTTGATTTCGGCAAAGGCCGGCACGCCGCCTGCAGCATCGTAGTCGGGATGCCAGTCACGTGCGTAGGGGAGTTCGGCCACCTCATCCATCTCGTCGGTGGTGAGCGTCGCCGACGGCGGGTTCTGCACCACGAACACGCCGTTGGGGTAGGGCTCTACCAGGCGGTGTCCGGTGATGGGGTCCATATTCTGCTGCTGCACATTGAAGCTGCGTGCGTAGTTGAGCTTGTCGGCGGCAAGGTCGTCCCAGCTGGGCAGCAGGTCGTAGTCGTAGACCTCGTCGAGCGAACCCGTGCGGTAGACGGTGCCGTTGATATAGGTGATCTGATCGACGGGCAGTCCCGCGTCGAGCGCGTCGGCGATCTCGACGATCGCGTGCTCGCCCATGCCGTAGATGAGGATGTCGGCGCCCGAGTCGAGCAGTACCGAGCGCTTGAGCTTGTCCTGCCAGTAGTCGTAGTGGGCCAGACGGCGTAGGCTCGCCTCGATGCCGCCGATGATGATGGGAGCGTCCTTGAACGTCTGGCGGATGAGGTTGCCGTAGACCGTGACGGCACGATTGGGACGGCGCCCCTCCTCGCCACCAGGGGTATAGGCGTCGGTGTGGCGGCGGTGCTTGGTCACCGAATAGTGGTTGACCATGGAGTCCATGTTGCCGGCACTGACCAAAAAGCCCAGGCGCGGCTCACCGAGCACCGTGATGCTGGCGGGATCGGTCCAGTCGGGCTGGCAGATAATGCCCACCTTGTAGCCGTGTGCATCGAGGACGCGGCTGATGATGGCCATGCCAAAGCTGGGGTGGTCCACGTAGGCGTCGCCGCAGATGTAGACAAAGTCGCACTGGTCCCAGCCGCGCTCATCCATGTCGGCGCGGCTGACGGGGAGGAACTTATCGCGGCCCGGGCGCCAGGGGCGTGAGGGCGCTGCAGAGGCGTGCGTGGGTCGCGAGCTCTGCGCCTTACCGCCGCGCTTTTGCTGCTGGCCCTGTTTGCCCTGCTGACTGCGCTGGTTGTTCTGAGCGTGCTGAGGCTTTTTTGCCACGATCCCTCCCGGTGTTTGTATGCTGCACGTAATTGTAACCAGTCTTTTTGGGACGGGGCTAAAAAGACTGGTGGAGTACACGAGCTGGCGGATCGGCGTGTCGATGCGGGTGCCGTTTGTTTCCAGACTGTGTATCTGCGCGTTGGAGAACCCGTCTCGCGCGCACGCCATGTTGTCAATGGGTTACAGTATGAACGGCGGCTATGTTTCCGCCAACGCACGAGAGAGTCGTCAACAAGGAGGATGCACGACGATGCAGCGTGCTAAACAGATATCGGAGTCTATTGAGCTGGGCATCATCTTGGCGCTCGCCGGTGGCTTTATGGACGTGTATTCGTACATTGGGCGCGACCATGTTTTCGCCAACGCGCAGACAGGCAACATCCTGCTCGTGGGCGTGAGCATCTCGGAGGGCAACTGGGCACTTGCGGGGCGCTACTTCTTCCCAGTGGTGTCGTTTGCCGTGGGTATTATGCTTGCCGATCTGGTACACGAGCGGTTTGGCAGCGTGATCCACTGGCGTCAGGTGACGGTGTTCTTTGAAGCCGTCATCTTGCTGGGCGTGAGCTTTATCCCGGGCGGCAATTTCAACCTGCTCGCCAACTGCCTCACCTCGTTTGCCTGCGGCATGCAGGTCGAGAGCTTCCGCAAGATCCACGGTCACGGCATCGCTACGACCATGTGCATCGGCAACTTGCGCAACGCGCTGCAAAACGTGGACGATTACATCATCACCCACAGGCGCGGCTTTTTGGAAAACGGCCTGCTGTACTTTGGCGTGATCTTTACCTTTGTGTTTGGCGCCGTGTTGGGCAACTGGTGTATTGAGCGCATGGGCCTGCACGCCATCGTCGTGGCGAGCTTGCTGCTGTTTATCGCGTTTGCCATCATGTTCATCGACCGCGAGCGCGACTTGCGCTTACGCTGGAAGGTTGCGGCCGAGGCTTGGAAAGAGGGCTGCCGAAAGTAACCGATTGCGGCAAAGGGGCTGTTCCTTTGCCGCAATTTTTTTTCATCATCTGTTGAAACGCTTTAACACTTTTGACGTTCTCACGCGTTTTTTGTTTCAAAAGCGTTAGGATGGGACTTATAGCGCGGGGCGTAATGGATGCCCCGCACACGATGGGAGGCTATCAATGGCTAATCGTTTCGTTCTCAATACCATCTCTTATCATGGTTCCGGCGCCATCAAGGAGATCCCCGGCGAGCTCCAGCGTCGCGGCTACAAGAAGATCTTCGTCTGCTCCGACCCCGATCTGGTCAAGTTTGGCGTTACCGCTAAGGTGACCGACGAGCTCGACGCCGCCGGCATCGCTTGGAGCCTCTACTCCGAGATTAAGCCCAACCCCACGATCCAGAACGTCAAGGACGGCGTCGAGGCCTTCAAGGCCGCCGAAGCTGACGCTATCGTGACCATCGGTGGCGGCTCCTCCATGGACACCGCTAAGGCCATCGGCATCATCATCAACAACCCCGAGTTTGCCGATGTCCGCAGCCTCGAGGGCGTTGCTCCGACTAAGAACCACGCCGTGTTCACCATCGCCGTGCCGACGACCGCCGGTACCGCTGCCGAGGTGACCATCAACTACGTCATCACCGATGTGGAGAAGAAGCGCAAGTTCGTCTGCGTGGACACCAACGACATCCCCGAGATCGCCGTGGTGGATCCTGACATGATGTCCTCCATGCCCAAGGGCCTGACCGCCGCTACCGGCATGGACGCCCTGACCCACGCCATCGAGGGCTACATCACCAAGGGCCACTGCACCATTTCCGATATGTTCCATCTCGAGGCCATCAAGCTGATTTCCGAGAACCTGCGCGGCGCTGTGCAGAACACCCCGGAAGGGCGCGAAGGCATGG
>URZN01000054.1 GCA_900552345.1 uncultured Collinsella sp.
CATCGGCGGCATGAGCTGTGACGACTGCGCTCAGAACGTAGCCAATGCCCTCAATACGCTTGATGGCGTGTGGGCAACGGTAACGTATGCGGACCACACGGCACGCGTACGCTCGAAGCGCCCGGTTGATCGCGACACACTCGAGACGGCGGTGAGGGGTGCGGGCTATTACGTTATGAAAATGTAGGCGTTGCCCTCTCCGGTGGGTACCAGCCTCCTGCCCATTGTGACTATCGGCATCCAAAAATTTGCGCAAAAATAACCTTTAGATGCGGCAAAAGTGGAGTTTGGTGACGGTTTGCGCGGAATTCGCTAGCAATCGAGCATCTATGAACCCGTCCAAAAAATTACAGGTGTATATTTATACACTGATTATTGCTGTGCTCAGATTGCAATTAACCGTGGACAGAAATGAAGAATGCTAAAACTGGGCTTTAGGACAGGGGAGGCTATAACCTTATGAGACGAGTGGGAACACTTGGCTTGGTGGCAGCGCTTGCCGCTATCTTGGTATCGCCGCTGCCGGCGCACGCCGAAGACGCATCGGGTGCCGTTACCTACAATGCGGGAAATGGGTATTCCTTTGAGAAGCTCTCGCATCCTACGGTAGGAACGTCGCAGCCGGATGGCATCGTCGACTACCAGGGTAACGGTGCCGTTGCCGTTCCGGGCGCCGATGGTAATACGGCCAACAACGAAGGCGATCGCGGCCAGAGCTACACTTGGGCGGCTGCGAGCTATGGTGACTGGCTTTATGTGGGCACCTGCTATGCGGCGATGGGCAACACGCTGACGCTCATGAACAGCACGCTGGGCGATTCCTTTGATGTCGAAACCATGCGCCTGACGCTGGAGGCCATGTTTAACGGTACCTTCTTCTATGGACAGCAGAAGGAGGACGGTACGGCCGACAAGGACAGCGGCGGCATCTTGGTCAAGATCAATACCAAGACCGGTGAGACCAAGCTGCTACTCTCTGAATCGCTCAACGGCGTCGCTCCTTTGTTCCGCAATGCCGTGAGCTATAAGGGTAAGCTCTATTTCTGCGGCAGCGTCAGGACCAATGGCGGCAAAGGCGGCCTGCCTGCTGTATACGAGATCGATCCTAAGACGGATGAGTACAAAGTTGTCTATCAAGGCCTTTCGAGCATGCAGGATTACGGTGCTGCCTACAAGCAGGGCATTTCTACCGGTATCCGCGGCATGTGCGTCCATGATGGCCAGCTCGTCATCAGTAATGTGGGTAAAGACGCGAACGGTAATTTTGTGTCGACAATCCTGACGTCGTCTGACCCCTCGAAGGGCCAGGACAGCTTCACCGAGATTGCCAACTCGGAGACGCTGTTTGGCTATCCGGCGATTCGCTATAAGGACAGCATCTACGGCGGCGCCATTTGGGATATGGTCTCGTACAATGGCCATCTCTATGCGACCATCTGCACCGGTACGCCCGAGAACGCTCCCGATGATAATTCCATGCAGTCGTTTGCCATGGTCCGTGGCGACAAGAATGCCGACGGCAGTTATTCGTGGACTCCCATTGTCGGCGATCAGAAGACGGACGGTGCAAAGTACTGCTTTGGCATCGATCCTGCCCGTACCCGTTCTGGCGCTGCCAACCTCATCGTCTACAACGACTACCTCTATATCGGTGAATACAACGACGAGGAGATTGCCCTCGAGCGCATCCTGTTCAACAAATCCAACACCGAAGAGGGCGGTAAGAGCAGCATGGGCGGCGTTGACTGCTCGTTTGTGAATGCCAATCTTGAGCAGTCGGTTAACATCTATCGCATGGACAAGGACGAGAACATGGAGCTCGTCGTTGGCGATCGCACCGACATGTTCCCCGAGGGCGGTATTTCCGGCCTGACTTCGGGCTTTGGCCGAAACGAGAACCAGTACATTTGGCGCATGCAGAAGTTCGACGGCAAGCTGTATATCGGTACCTTTGATACCGCGAGCCTGCTTGAGCCGATCGGCCAGTTCTCCAATGGCGACATTATCGATATGACGCCCGAGGAGTGGGACTCTCAGGTTCAGCGCCTTAGGGACCTGCTCGATCACCTGCTCGACAAGAAATCGCCTGACGACCCCATCGTTCCCGTGAACACGCTTGCGGACGATGATTCAAACGAGGCCGTCGAGGTCGATGATTCGAACGAAGCTGCCGAGGTTGATGATTCAAACAAGGCCGTCGATGTCGATGAGGAGAAGACCGAGGTTGCTAAGGGCTTTGGCGATCTGAGCGATGCGCTGGAGGATGCCGCGGGCGGTCTTTGCGATCAGGCCGCGACGATGTCCCAGGACTTTGAGGACGACGCCGCTTATGTCCAGAAGATCGATGGCGAGATCGCGTACTTCAAGTCCTTTGCCGACCAGTATCAGGACATGCTCGATAGCTATGAGAGCCTTAAGCAGCAGTACGAGGATGCCTATGGCACCGAGCTGCCGAGCGATATTCAGGATGCGCTCGATAAGCTGCTGAGCGAGGAGAACCTCAAGAAGTTGCAGAGTGTCCTTACGTGCATGTGTTACCTGCGCGATGCCGAGCGCGGCTTTGATATGTATGTGACCGAGGACGGCGTGAACTTTACGACGCTGACGACTAATGGCTTTAACGATCCGTATAACCATGGTCTGCGCACCTTTGCGGTGACCAACCAGGGTCTGTGCCTTGGTACCGCCAACCCGTTCTATGGTTGCCAGGTCTGGATCCAGCGCAAGGAGAATTCGGAGAATCCGGTTGATCCCGGTACTCCGGATCCGACGGAACCCACCGATCCTTCGCAGCCGGGTGGCGGCGATCAGCCTGGCGGCAGCCAGACGGGTGGCAACGACCAGTCGAGCAGCACCACGACCACCGTCACGACGACCGCTAAGAAGACTCCGAAGGACGGCTCGCTGCCTCGCGCTGGCGACTCGACCCTCACGCTGGTCTTGGGATTGCTGGTTGCAGCTGCCGCAGTGCTTGGCATTGCTCTCGTCTTGCGCAAGCGTTCTCGTCGCTAGGCTCGTCCGCGTAGCTCAATGTCTTGGATATCGTCGAAGTCGATGGCGATATCCCTGAGTTTGAGCAGCTTGAACGCGGGAAGCACTTCGTCGAGAATGCCGGTGCGGCTACGATAGCCGTACGTATCGTAATAGGTGACGCGCACCAAGTCGCCACGTTTGAGGCCCTCGAGCTTTTTTGAAAGCTCGAGGGCTTTTTCTTCCGTGAGTTCGCATTTTGGTTCGACGGTGATTTCCTGCTTGCGCACGAGTTCGTAGTATCCCGTGAGGGCGGCAAAGGGCATAAACTGTGCGGCGCGGTTGGCGCGCACGGCACCGTTGGCAGTGAGCTTGGGGTCGGCGGCGCGGCGTCTGCCCTCGGGGTCCGCCAGGCGCTCGAAGGCGGTCGGCGGGCGCACGGGCTGTTGTTTGGGTTTAGGCACGGTGTCCTCCAACTTGGTCGTTGCGTTCGCGTGCGGTGGCGCCGGCGGTAAAACTCAATCCTTTGACCAGGGCGTTCTTGCCGTATTTGCCTTTTACGGCCAACACGGCGCGCGCCAAGTCGCGCTCGCGCTCATCCGCCTCGATATCGCTGAACAGATCGATGGTGGCAAATTCCTCGGGCATGAGGTTGCCAAATCCCAGATTGATGCGCTTGACCGGTCGTTTGGGATCGACAGTCTGCGCCCAGAGCTCATCGAAATAGCCCATAATCTTCTTAAACGAATTGGTGCGCTCGGGCAGCTTTCGCGAGGCGTTAGAGTGTGCAAAGAGTGCGGCGTAGCCACCACGCGGTTTGCCGCCGTGCTCTCCCACAAAGATGCCGTCGATTGCCTGTGCTTCGCGCACCAGGCGGTGCCGTTCGTCATCGCGTTGGACGGGCTTGGGCGCACGGGGTGCGAGCTCGGGGCCGGCGGTTGCGGCGGGTTCTATGCTCGACGTGCTCGAACGCAAATGCCCGCATCCGTCTACATATTGCGCCGTGCCGCTGGCGTCGAGGCGGCGTATGTCGGCTCGTTCGCTCGCATAACCTACGAAGAGCGAGATGCTGTCGCAGACCACGTGCTTATCGACTAAGTCCAACACGGCGTTGTCGACCATCTCGCGCAAGACGGTGTAGGCCTGCTCATAGGCATAGCCTTTCGATAGCACTTGCCCCGTGGTTGTTGAGGTTGCCTGTGGGCGATAGGCCTGAATATCGGCGATGGTTGTCGGCTCGCGCCCGAAGGCGTGGTCGATGAGATACTCGGCATTGACGCCGAGCTCGTCGTAAAGCAGGTTTTCGTCGAGCGCCGCGACGCCCATCAGATCGTAGACGCCGTATTTCTCGAGACGGGCCGCCACGCCGGGGCCGATGCCCCAGATGTCGGTGATGGGGCGATGGGGCCAGATCTCCTTGCGAAAGGTCTCGTCGTCGAGTATGCCGATGCGGCTGGGTACGTGCTTGGCGGTAATGTCGAGTGCCACCTTGGCTTGGAATAGGTTGGGGCCGATGCCAACCGTTGCCGTGATGCCGGTGCGTGCCAGGACCTCGTCGCGCAGCATGCAGGCGAAGCCTTCAGCGTCGGTATGGTAGAGGTCCAGATAGGGCGTCACGTCGATAAAGCATTCGTCGATGGAATAGACGTGAACGTCTTGCGGACTGACGTATTCCAGGTAGATACCGTAAATCTGTGCCGACACCTCCATGTAGTGCTGCATGCGCGGTACAGCCTTGATGTAGTCGATGCCGTCGGGAATCTCGAACAGGCGACAGCGGTTATGGATTCCGAGGTCTTTCATGGCCTGGGTAATGGCGAGGCAGATGGTCGTGCGCCCGCGCGATTCGTCGGCAACGACCAGGTTGGTGGTGAGCGGATCGAGCCCGCGGTCGACGCACTCGACGCTAGCGTAAAACGTCTTGAGGTCGATGCAGATATAGGTGTGACGCTCGTGCCCCACGCGTCCTCCCATCAAACACATGTTCTTATCGAATACTTGTTCGATAATACCCGCTCGTCCGGACATCGTCAAAACCTGTCCCTTTTTGGTGGGTATGGTCGTGCGGTTGGATCGGGTTTTAACGCAGCTCTAAAGAGCGTGAAACAGCTCGGAAAACCTCGCTTCTTAGCATGAGCCTAACGATTGATACCGCCTATACGCACGGAAGGGTTGTGGGAAAGATGGTCAATTATGGGTTTGGTATGCCGACACGCCTTGTTGCGGATGGGGACGTGGCTCGCTGGTGCGGACGATTGGTCGCTCACTACGGTGGCACCAAGGCGCTGGTCGTGTTGGGCGGTGACAAGCATACGCGTGATGAGCTCGTCTCGGCGGCACTCGGCTCGCTCGATCGCGCCCTGCTCGAACGCGTGCTTTTTCGCTGCGACTCGGTTGAGAGCGACGGGGGAGACGAGCTGATCGACGAAGCCGTGGCCCTGGCGACCGACGAAGGCGTGGACTTTGTCCTGGCGATCGGCGATGCCGATACCGCCGGCTTTGCGCGCGAACTCGCGCGTCGCATGGCGGCGCTCGATGCCGGCGAAGACGGTTTTGTCCCTTATGGATGTATTGTCTCGGAGGGCAAAGTGCCTGCCGTCGTGGGAGCCGGCGAGGTTCCCGTTTTTGCCATTATCGCTCCCGAACTGCTTGAGGGCATTGGGTCTCCTCTGCGCGAGTTGCTCGGCAGCGTGTGCGCCGCGGCCTAGTATTTGGCATAAAGGGATGGGTTATTATTGGTTGGTAAAGCGTTTGACCTGCCAAAATAAACCTGTCCCTTTTTGGTCGGTTGCCGTTTGGGGGGCCGATTGGCAACGCTCGCTGATTGTAGTCTTGACCTGCGCTAGAATAGTGGCATCTGAATGTCCGGGCGCATGGAGGCGTGCGCCCGTATGCTGAGGAGGACTTTATGGCAACTGTTGCCGCACCTATCGATGCTACGTCGACTGCCGCTTGGAAGGCGCTCGAGGCTCATCAGGAGAAGCTCGAGGCCGAAGGTATCGACCTCAAGGCCTGGTTCGCCGCCGATGCCGAGCGCGTGAACAAGCTGAGCTTTGACGCCGGTGACCTGCACTTCGATCTGTCCAAGAACCTTGTGACCGATGAGACCGTCAAGCTGCTGTGCGATCTTGCCCGCGAGGTGAAGCTCGAGGAGCGCCGCGACGCCATGTTCTCCGGCGAGCACATCAACACCACCGAGGACCGCGCCGTCCTGCACACCGCGCTGCGCCGCCCGGCAAGCGAGAAGGGCCAGCTCATCGTTGACGGCCAGGATGTCGTCGCCGACGTGCACGAGGTCCTCAACCGCATGTATGCCTTCGCCGAGCGCGTGCGCTCCGGTGAGTGGAAGGGTGTTACCGGCAAAAAGATCGAGCACCTGGTGTCCATCGGCATCGGTGGCTCCGACCTGGGCCCGGTCATGGCCTACGAGGCCCTGCGTCCCTACGCCGACGCCGGTATCGACTGCCGCTATATCTCCAACATCGATCCCAACGACCAGGCCGAGAAGCTCCGCGGCCTGGATCCCGAGACCACGCTCGTGATCATCGTCTCCAAGACCTTCACCACGCTCGAGACCCTCACCAACGCCCGCGAGGTCAAGACCTGGATGCTCGAGCAGCTCAAGGCTCAGGGCGCCATCGATGGCTCCGATGAGCAGAACGCCGAGGCCGTGGCAAAGCACTTCGTCGCCGTTTCCACCGCACTCGAGAAGGTCGAGGCCTTCGGCATCGACCCCGCTAACGCCTTTGGTTTCTGGAATTGGGTCGGCGGCCGCTACTCCGTCGACTCCGCCGTGGGCCTGTCGCTGATCGTCGTGCTCGGCCCCGAGCGTTTCCAGCAGTTCCTCGAGGGCTTCCACGCCATCGACGAGTACTTCTGCAATACGCCGCTCGAGAACAATGCCGTCGCGCTGATGGGTCTGCTCAACGTCTGGTACGTCAACTTCTTCGGTTCCAAGAGCCACGCCGTGCTTCCGTACTGCCAGTATCTGCACCGCTTCCCGGCTTACCTGCAGCAGCTCACCATGGAGTCTAACGGCAAGCACGTCCGCTGGGACGGCAGCGCCGTAACCTCCGATACCGGTGAGATCTTCTGGGGCGAGCCCGGCACCAACGGTCAGCACGCCTTCTACCAGCTGCTGCACCAGGGCACTGTGGTGGTTCCGGCCGACTTCATCGCCTTCGCCAACACTGCCAACCCTGCGACCGATAGCGGTCAGGACGTGCATGAGCTGTTCCTGGGCAACTTCCTGGCCCAGACCAAGGCGCTCGCTTTTGGTAAGACGGCCGATGAGGTGCGCGCCGAGGGCACGCCCGAGCAGATCGTCCCGGCCCGCTGCTTTGAGGGCAACCGTCCGACGACCTCGATCTTCGGCGACACGCTGACCCCGTTCGCGCTCGGCGAGCTCATCGCCCTGTACGAGCACATCACGTTTGTCGAGGGTACGGTCTGGGGCATCGACTCTTACGACCAATGGGGCGTCGAGTTGGGCAAGCAGCTTGCCAAGCAGATCACCCCTGCCTTCCACGACGATGCCGCCAAGGCCGAGCAGGACGCTTCGA
>URZN01000055.1 GCA_900552345.1 uncultured Collinsella sp.
GAGATAGGCTCCGGTCTCGTGGGCTCGGAGATGTGTATAAGAGACAGTCCCAGAATCGGCGTTCAAAACGGGGCGCACTTTCCGAAGCATGGCCCTGAGGGAAGCTGCGTCCCGGTCTGAGCCGGAATTCTGGGACACGGCTTCTACTTCAAACAGAAGAAGGCGCGCTGCCTGCGGTTGATGCAGGCAGCGCGCCTTTTGCGTTGAGCTCCGTTGAGGTTCGAAGTAGTGGACTAGTTGGCCATGACGCCTTCGGTCCAGGCCTCGACGTCCTCGATGCGCAGGACGTTGGCGACCTCGGCCACGCAGTCGACGCTGGCAAGCTCGGCGGCGGCAGCCTGGACGTCCTTCTCGAGCGCGCGGTGCGTCAGGAAGATGACCGAGCAGGCATCGCTGACACCCGACTTGCCGTCCTCGACCTGGTTGATGAGCGAGATAGAGATGTTGTGCTTGGCAAAGATGTCGACCGTCTCGGACAGGGCACCCACGCGGTCGGCGACCTTCAGGCGCACATAGTACTTGGTCTGGAGTTCGTCCATGGGCTTAAAGGCGAGGTTGTGACCATAGGGCTCAATCTCGGGCAGCGGAGCCACGCCGCGGCTGATCTGCTCGGAGAGCGACAGGATATCGCCCACGACGGCGCTCGCGGTGGGGAAGGAGCCAGCTCCGGCACCGTAGAACATGGTCTCGCCCACGGCGTCGCCTACCACGTAGACAGCGTTCATGGCGCCGTTGACCTTGGCAAGCATGTGATCGGCGGGGATCAGCGTGGGGTGCACGCGGACGTCGACGCCGGCATCGGTGTTGCGGGCGATGCCCAGCAGCTTAATGGTGTAGCCGAGCTCGCGGGCCTGGGCGATGTCCTCGGCGCCGATGGTACGGATACCCTGCTGGTACACATCGTCGGTGGTAACGCGGGTGCCAAAGCCGATGGAGGCGAGGATCGCCGTCTTGCTGGCGGCGTCGAAGCCGTCGACGTCGGCGGACGGGTCGGCCTCGGCGTAGCCCTTGGCCTGGGCGTCGGCGAGCACGTCGGCGTAATCGGCGCCCTCGGCGTCCATGCGCGACAGGATGTAGTTGGTGGTGCCGTTGAGAATGCCGGCGATGGTCAGGACTTTGTTGCCCACCAAGTCGTGCTCGAGCGTGCTCACGATGGGGATGCCGCCGCCGCAGCTGGCCTCGCACTTAATCTGCACGCCGCATGCGCGCGCCTTCTCGGCGAGCGTCTCGACATGACGGCCCAGCAGGGCCTTGTTGGCAGAGACGACGTGCTTGCCGTTCTCGAAGGCGGTGGTAAAGATCTCGGTTGCGAGATGCTCGCCGCCGATCAGCTCGACGACGATGTCGACGGCGGGGTCGGTGACGACATCGTGCCAGTCGCTCGTAAAGGCCTCACGCTCAATACCGGCTGCCTCGGCCTGCTCCCAAGCAAGCGCGCAGGCGCGGGTCAGCTTAAGGTCGATGCCGTAGGCTGCCAGGTACTCATCGTGGTGGCTCTTGATCAGACGGGCCACGCCGCCGCCGACGGTTCCCAGACCGATGAGGCCGACGTTCACGGTGCGCAGGGGTTCGCTCATAGATAGCTCCTTCGTGCATCTTATGGATGGATTAACCGCTTAAAGGTTGAGTGCATTCTAGCGTGAACCGAGGGCGCGTGCTCGCCAGGCAACAGGAGTCGCACAAAACGGCACCCCCGAAACGCTGCGGAAACATTGGAAACATGCTCGCTACAAACGAAACTCCGTAACAAACTGTCAACGTTTGCACCATAAGGTTTGCCCTGTGCGACTGGGGCATGCAGGCGCTCGTCGGCGTGGAACGACGAGGGCCAGGTCGAAAAGCCCGCTACGGCCTATGTGATTCAGGATGGCAAGTACATCGCCGCCTAAGTGCATATAACGACACCGGTGGGGCCGTTTTATTCAGGGCAAGGACGCCTGTAACAGAACGGAAACATTACTTTCACACAATAAAGTGGCTAAACTGCATAAACCGACAGGAATACGCAGAATTATGGATAAATGGGCAAAACAAAAGAAAAGTTGAAATAATCGCCACTTTTCTCAACTAAAGCGTCTACTATTTTGCGAACGCCGAACACGGCGAAGGATGGCCTGTCGGGTAACCGAAACCCGACGAGATTTGAGAGGAGAGCCGCATGTCGAGCCTCACCGGTAAGTCATTGAACCCTGTTATGAATCGCAGGAGCGTTATCGCGAGCGCAGCAGGTCTGGGGGCGATGTCCATTCTAGCTGGCTGCTCCTCCAACGGCGGCGACAGCGGTTCCGCTTCGAGCGACGCTTCGTTTAAGATCGGCACCATCGGCCCGCTGACCGGCGCCAACGCGTCCTACGGCAAGTCCGTTACCCAGGGTGTCGAGCTTGGCTGCAAGGATTTCTCGACCAAGGAGCTGCCGCTTGCCAGCAAGGCCGAGGACGACCAGGCCGATGGCGAGAAGGCCGTCAACGCCTTCAACACCCTGCTCGACTGGGGCATGCAGGCCCTCGTCGGTCCGACCACCACGGGTGCGTCGGTTGCCGTTGCCGCAGAGTGCGGTAACGACCCCAAGACGTTCATGATCACCCCGTCCGCGTCCTCCGAGGACGTCACCGACGGCAAGGATTGCGTCTTCCAGGTTTGCTTCACCGACCCCAACCAGGGTGTCAACGCCGCCAAGTTCCTGGCCCAGAAGTATCCGGACGAGAAGTTCGTCCTGTTCTATAACTCCGGCGACGCCTATTCTTCGGGCATCGCAGATTCCTTTAAGGCCCAGGCCGCTGAGTCCAAGCTCGAGATTGTCGACGAGGAGACCTTTAAGGACGACTCCGCCACGAGCTTTACCAACCAGCTGACCAAGGCCAAGCAGGCCGGCGCCACCATGATCTTTGCGCCGATCTACTACACGCCGGCGTCCGTCCTGCTCAAGAACGCCAAGGACATGGGCTACGACGTCAAGATGATGGGCTGCGACGGCATGGACGGCATCCTGGGCGTTGAGGGCTTCGATACCTCTCTTGCCGAGGGTCTGCTGCTCATGACCCCGTTCTCCGCCGACGACGAGAAGAACGCCGACTTCGTCAACGCTTACAAGGATAAGTACGGCGATACCCCCGACCAGTTTGCCGCCGACGCCTACGACGGCGTGCACGCGGTGGCCGAGGCCGTCAAGGAGGCCGGTCTTGGTGTCGACGCCGACCCGACCGAGGCCGCCGAGAAGCTGTCCAAGGCTATGCTCAAGATTACCGTTGACGGTCTGACCGGCAAGCTCACCTGGAACGATAAGGGCCAGGTCCAGAAGGAGCCCACGGCTTACGTCATCACCGACGGCAAGTACGTACAGGCCTAATTGGCCGCCTTACATAGAGCGGTTTTGATCCCAAGCAGGGGAGGTTTTGGCCTTCCCTGCTTGCTTGGTATCTAGGGACGATGTAACGTCCCTGTTTCATACATCAACTGGAAACCTATTCGAAAGGGGGATGTGGAACATGACGGTCTTTATCCAATACCTGGTCAACGGCCTGTCCATGGGCAGCGTCTACGCCATCATCGCGTTGGGCTACACCATGGTCTACGGTATCGCCAAGATGCTCAACTTTGCTCACGGCGACGTCATCATGGTCGGTGCCTATGTCTCGTTCTGCGCCACGTCGTATCTCGGCCTCCCGGGCTGGGCATCTGTAGTTCTCTCTTGTGTGGTCTGCACGGTTCTCGGTGTTCTCATCGAGGGTCTGGCCTATAAGCCGCTGCGCCAAGCAGGCCCGCTGGCCGTTCTGATCACGGCCATCGGCGTGTCTTACTTCCTGCAGAACGCCGCGCAGCTTCTGTGGGGCGCCACGCCCAAGAACTTCACTTCGCTTGTCACCTTCCAGGTGCCGGAGTTCTTGGCCAAGTTCAACGTAAGCGCCGTCTCGCTCGTCACCATCGTCGCCTGCCTGGTTATCATGGCCGGCCTGATGTTCTTTACAGGTAAGACCAAGATGGGCAAGGCCATGCGCGCCGTGTCCGAGGACAAGGCCGCCGCTCAGCTCATGGGCATCAACGTCAACCGCACCATCTCTATGACGTTTGCCATCGGCTCTGCCCTTGCCGCCATCGCCGGCGTGCTGCTGTGCTCTTACTCGCCGGTGCTGCAGCCCACGACGGGTGCCATGCCTGGCATCAAGGCCTTCGACGCCGCCGTCTTCGGTGGCATCGGCTCCATCCCCGGCGCCTTTGTCGGCGGCATTCTCATCGGCATCATCGAAGCGATGGCGCAGGCCTACATTTCCACGAGTCTTGCCAACTCCATCGTCTTTGGTGTTCTGATCATCGTCCTGCTCGTCAAGCCTGCCGGCCTCTTGGGCAAGTACGTCCCCGAGAAGGTGTAGGTGAGCGGTATGAAGTTTCTTAAAGACAAGCAGACGCGTCACGACTTTGTTACGTACGCCATGTGCCTTGTGGCGTTCGCCATCGTGTTCTTTATGCAGTCTAGCCACATGATTCCGCGCATGATCGCCGGTCAGCTGGTTCCCATCACGGCCTATATCGTCATGGCCATCTCCCTTAACCTCGTCGTCGGCATCGCGGGCGACTTGTCGCTGGGCCACGCGGGCTTTATGAGCGTCGGTGCCTATACGGGCATCGTCACTGCCGTCGCGCTGGAGAGCACCGTTCCGTCCGATCCGATGCGTCTGATCATCAGCATTGTGGTCGGCGCTATCGCCGCTGCCATCTTGGGCTTCTTGATTGGTATCCCGGTCCTGCGCCTGAGCGGCGACTATCTGGCCATCGTGACCCTGGCTTTTGGCGAGATCATCAAAGAGATCGTCACCTGCCTCATTGTGGGCGTCGACTCCCGCGGCCTGCACGTGATCTTTAACATCACGGGCAACTCTACGATCGACGACCTGCACCTGCTCGAGGACGGCACCGCCATCATCAAGGGCGCCCAGGGCGCCTCGGGCGTGTCGACGTACTCGACCTTCCTCGCCGGTGCCATCCTGGTCATGGTCGCACTCGTGATCGTGCTCAACCTGGTTCGCAGCCGTACCGGCCGTGCCATTATGGCCGTGCGCGATAACAAGATTGCAGCCGAGTCCGTAGGCATCTCCGTCACCGAGTACCGCATGATCGCCTTCGTGGTTTCCGCCGCCCTCGCCGGTGCTGCCGGAGCTCTCTTCGGCGGTAACTTCTCGCAGCTCTCCGCCACCAAGTTCGACTTCAACACGTCCATTCTCATCCTGGTGTTCGTGGTCCTGGGCGGTCTGGGCAATATGCGCGGCTCCGTCATCGCGGCGGCGCTGCTCACGGTGCTTCCCGAGCTGCTCCGTCAGTTCTCGGACTACCGCATGCTCATCTACGCCATCGTGCTGATCCTGGTCATGATCTTTACCAACAACCCGCAGCTCAAGGCGTTCTTCGGTCGCGTCAAGGACCGCTTTGCTTCCAAGAAGGAGGTGGCAGCCGATGCCCAGTAAATTTGAGTTCAAGAAGGGCAAGATGGTCCCGTATCCTTCTGGCGCCATCGTTCCCGACCGCGACCTGGGCGAGCGCCCGGCGCTCGAGTGCATCCACCTGGGCATTGAGTTCGGTGGCCTTAAGGCAGTCGACGACTTTAGCCTGACCATCGGCAAGACCGAGATCGCCGGTCTCATCGGCCCCAACGGTGCCGGCAAGACCACGGTCTTCAACCTGCTCACCAAGGTGTATCAGCCCACGCATGGCACCATCCTGCTCGACGGCGAGGACACCTCGGGCAAGTCGGTCTATCAGGTCAACCGCATGGGTATTGCCCGTACATTCCAGAACATTCGCTTGTTCAACACCATGACGGTGGAGGATAACGTTAAGGTTGGCCTGCACAACCAGGAACGTTACTCCGGCTTTGAGGGCGTGCTGCGCCTGCCGACGTATTGGAAGCACGAGAAGGCCGCCCACGAGCGCGCCATGGAGCTGCTGTCCATCTTTGATATGGAGCACCTGGCAAACGAGCAGGCCGGCTCGCTGCCTTACGGCGCCCAGCGTCGTCTGGAGATCGTCCGCGCGCTTGCCACCAACCCCAAACTGCTGCTGCTCGACGAGCCTGCCGCCGGCATGAACCCGTCCGAGACCGCGGAACTCATGGAGAACATCGTCAAGATTCGCGACACCTTTGGCATTGCCATCATGCTTATCGAGCACGACATGTCGCTCGTCATGAATATTTGCGAGGGTATCTGCGTGCTCAACTTTGGCAAGGTCATCGCCAAGGGCACGGCCGAGGAAATCCAGAACAACGACGCCGTTATCGAGGCATATCTGGGCAAGCAGGATAAGGGGGAGAACTAAATGGCAGAGCCGATGCTTTCCGTCTACAACATCAACGTCTGGTACGGCGCCATCCACGCCATCAAGGACATCTCCTTTAACGTCAACGAGGGTGAGATCGTTGCTCTGATCGGTGCGAACGGTGCCGGTAAGTCTACGACGCTTAAAACCGTCTCGGGCCTGCTGCGTTCCAAGACCGGCTCCATCAAGTTTATGGGCGAGGACATTACTCATACGCCTGCCGACAAGCTGGTGGGCAAGGGCCTGGCACAGGTGCCCGAGGGCCGTCGCGCCTTTTTGCAGATGACGGTCGAGGAGAACCTGGAGATGGGCGCCTATACACAGCCCAAGTCTACGGTCGCTCCGGGCCTTGAGCGCGTCTACGAGCAGTTCCCGCGCCTGAAGGAGCGCCGTCGCCAGGTCGCCGGCACCCTTTCGGGCGGCGAGCAGCAGATGCTCGTTATGGGCCGCGCTCTTATGAGTAACCCTAAGCTGCTCATGCTCGACGAGCCTTCCATGGGCCTGGCGCCGATTCTGATTGAGCAGATCTTCCAGATTGTCGAGGACCTGCACAAGGCCGGCACCACGGTGCTTCTGGTCGAGCAGAACGCACAGATGGCGCTCTCGATCGCCACGCGCGGCTATGTGCTCGAGACCGGCAAGATCACCATGACCGGCACGGGCCAAGAGCTCCTGCACGACGATAACGTCCGCAAGGCTTACCTCGGAGGCTAGCCAATCCAACAAAAGGGGCGCTGACTATCCCGGTCAGCGCCCCTTTTTTAAGTTGCGGTGAAATAGGGACTAAATAGGGATTCTAGACGCCAAAACAGTCCTTATTCCACCGCAACTTCATTGGGGCGTGCGACGATGACCGTCCCAAATTAGCACCCCTGCACCAAGCCAAGGCCCCGTTCCAGAATGTGCCGGAACGGGGCCTTGGTGGTTGGGGTCTACTGGGTTTTGGTCGCTAGTCTACCTTTTGTCCGCATGTTGGGCAGAACTGGGCTTCGGGTACGAGCGGGGTTCCGCAGTGACGGCAGAAGCGGGCGGGCTCGGCCGGAGCTGCCGGCGCCGTCGGCATCGCAGGCGCTGCGGGTGGAACGACGTTCTGCTGGGCACGCTTCTGGCGACGGCGTTGCTTGCGCTTGGGCTTGGGCGTTGCGGCTGTCGCACCGTTCGCGGCCTTCGCGCGCTTCTTGCGGGCTGTCTCTTATACAC
>URZN01000056.1 GCA_900552345.1 uncultured Collinsella sp.
GGTGGCCAGCAGGGCGATGCCGGAAAGCTTTCCGCCGAGGGCGTTGTTCTGACCGTTTCCGATACCAAGAACCATAACGGCCTGTATGCCCACGTCGCGCACGTTGCCGAGGGCACGCTGACCGTCGGTGCCGCTGTGACCGCCGCGCTCGACGCCGAGCGCCGTGGCTTCCTGCGCCGCAACCACACCGCCACGCACCTGCTCGATGCCGCCCTTAAGCAGGTCCTGGGCGAGCACGTCTCCCAGGCCGGCTCGCTGGTGACGCCCGAGCACCTGCGCTTTGACTTTACGCACTTCGAGGCCCTGTCCTTCGAGCAGCTCAAGGCTGTCGAGGACCTGGTCAACCAGCAGATCTTCGCTTCCAAGCCGGTCGTGACCCGTGTCATGGGCATCGACGAGGCTAAGGCTGCCGGCGCTGTCGCTCTGTTTGGAGAGAAGTACGGCGATGTCGTCCGCGTCGTCTCCGTGGGCGCCGAGGACCAGCCGTTCTCCCGCGAGCTCTGTGGTGGCACCCATGCCGCCAATACCGCCGAGATTGGCCTGTTCAAGATCATTTCCGAGTCCTCCACGGGCTCCAATGTCCGCCGTATCGAGGCCGTGACCTCTAAGGGTGCCCTCGACTACATGGCCGACCGCCTGGCGCTCGTTGACGCCGCCGCCGCTGCGCTCAAGTGCCGCGTCGACGAGGTTCCCGCCCGCGTGGAGAACTTGCAGGCCGAGCTGCGCGAGACGTCAAACAAGCTCAAAAAGGCTCTGACCGGTGGCTCCTCCGACGCCATTTCCAGTGCCATCGAGGGTGCTGTCGAGCTCGGCGGCTACAAGCTAGTCGTCGCTGAGCTCCAGGGCCTTGAGGCTGCCGACCTGCGCAACGTATGGGATACCGTGCATCAGAAGGTCGCCGGCCCTGTCGCTTGTGTCGTCGCCAGCGTGACTGAGAAGGGCGCTCCGGCCCTGCTCGCTGCCGGCTCCGATGACGCCGTCAAGGCCGGTTTCCACGCCGGTAACGTGATCAAGCAGATCGCGGGTCTGGTCGACGGTCGCGGTGGTGGTCGTCCCAACATGGCCCAGGCCGGTGGCAAGAATGCTGCCGGCATCGCCGATGCCCTCGCGGCCGCTAAGACCGCGCTCGGCGCCTAAGAATCTAAGAAGTCGCTGTGGTTGCGCTCGCGCTGGACATAGGGGAGACCAGGATTGGCATCGCCGTCTCGAGCCGTGATGGCAAGATGTCGATGCCTGTCAAGGTGCTTCCGGCTGCCGAGGTCACCGGTATGGCCAAGACGTTCCGCTACCTGGTTGAGGACTATGAGCCCGACATCCTGGTAAGCGGACGTCCCCTGACCATGGCCGGTGAGCCCGGCCCTCAGGCCGAGCGCGTTGCCGCTGTGGCGCAAAAGATCGCCGACGAGCTCGATCTTCCGTTGGAGTTTGAGGACGAGCGTCTGTCCTCGCAAGAGGCTAAGCGTATCCTGCGCGAGCAGGGCCTCAACGAAAAGCAGATGAGGGGCAAGATCGACATGATTGCCGCCAGCCTGTTTTTGCAGACGTGGCTCGATCGTAAAAACGAGGAGGTTTCGCATGCCTAGCGCTTCCGATCCGCGCCAGCAGAATCGTACACCACAGCCCGTGCCGCGCTCTGCGCAGCCGACGCGGCGTACGGCCCAACAGACTGTTGCCCGTCCGACCCAGCAATCGTCTGCCCGTGTGCCTCAGCAGCCCGCTGCTCGCACGGCGCAATCCACTGGTGGTACGCGTTTTAAACAGCAAGCGCCTGCTCAGCGCGCGCAGGCCCCTCAATCTCATGGTCATTCTCACCGGGCTCACGGCACGCACCGCGTGGCTCCAGCAACGCGCTCAAGCTACAACTCCCAAGCTCGTCGCAGCGCCCAAAAGAAGAACCCCCCGGTGCCCATGATTGTCGGCGCCGTGTTTGCCCTACTTGCGCTGGTCGCGATCGTCTTCTTTGTCGTTCCGGCCGTCAAGGGTTTCATTGCCGGTGGGGACGCGAACGTTGAAGCTGGTCAGCACGTTACTATCACGATTGCCGAAGGCGCTTCGGGCGACACCATCGCCTCGATCCTCTCCGAGAACCATATCGTCGAGAATCCCAAGGATTACTACGCTGCGGTCAAAAAGCTCAACGCCGATATGTCTCTCAAGCCGGGTAAGTATTCGTTTACCACGCTCATGGACGCGACTAAGGTCGTCCAGCAGCTTATGGAAGGTCCCAACGCCGGCTCCGATGCGCTGACTATCCCTGAGGGCTTGACGGTCGATCAGGTCGCCGACCGCGTCGCCAAGGCGTACGACGGCATTTCTAAGGAAGACTTCCTTAACCAGGCCAAGGCGAGCAATTATGTGAATGATTACGCTTTCCTTAAAGACGCCGCGAACGATTCGCTCGAGGGTTTCCTGTTCCCCAAGACTTATTCGTTGGGTAAGGACCCGAGCGCCGATGACGTGATTCGTGCCATGCTCGACCAGTTTAACTCCGAGTATAAATCGCTCGATTTTGCCAGCTGCGAGGCAAAGATCAAGGAGCGCTACGGCGTGGAGATGTCCGATTACGACATCGTCAATCTTGCCTCCATCGTCGAGCGCGAGGGTCTCAACGCCGACCAGCGCGCGCACGTGGCCTCGGTCTTCTACAACCGCTTGGCCGGCAAGCTCGATGGCCTGCGCTACCTTAACAGCGACGCGACCATGATGTACGTCACCGGTGGCGAGGTTACCGCTGACGACCTGCAGAGTGATAGCCCTTATAACACCTATAAGCACGAGGGCCTCCCGCCCACGCCCATTTGCTCTCCGTCGCTCGAGGCGCTCAAGGCCACCCTTGAGCCGACCGACTCCGATGACCTGTATTTCTACATTACGCAGGACGAGGAGTATTTCTCGAAGACCTACGAAGAGCATCAACAGTCTTGGAATTGATCATGAGGATTTTTAGCCCCAAACGATATGTTGCCTCGGTCGATCGCATCGACCTCGATACCCTCTGGGCCGACGGCAAGCGCGCCATTCTGCTCGATCGCGACAACACCCTGGTGCCGCGTGATACCGAGCAGGTACCCGCTGCGGTCTCCGCCTGGCTCAAGGCCGCCCATGCCAAGGGCTTTAAGCTGTGCATGGTGTCCAACAACTGGCATCGCGACCAGGTTATGGCGTCGGCGCGCGAGCTGGGGCTCGAGGCCATCAGCCATGCCATGAAGCCGGCGCCCTTTGCCCTCAAAGCGGGCCTTAAGCGCCTGGGTGCCACGGCTAACGAGGCCGTACTGATCGGCGATCAGTTGTACACCGACGTGTGGAGCGGTAACTTTGCCGGCGTCGATACCATTCTGGTCAAGCCGCAGGCCACCCAAGATCTGTGGTATACGCAGATCTTCCGTATTTTTGAGCGCCGGGCCCTGCGCGACCTTCCCTGCGAGGAATAGGTCTCGTTATGTCCCAGCATATCAAACACGGCTGCGACCACATCTTCTTTATCGGCTTTTTGGGCGCGGGCAAATCAACGCTCGCGCGTAACGTCGGCAACATGTTCAAGCGTCGGTTTATCGATACCGACCGCCTGGTGGTCCGCCGTTGCGGCAAGTCGGTGACCGAGATCTTTGAGACCGAGGGCGAGGAGCGCTTCCGCGAGCTCGAGACCTCGGCGCTTCGTTCGCTTCGAAGCGAGCGCAGCCTGTTGGTTTCGTGTGGGGGCGGCATTGTCGAGACGCCGGAAAACATCGAGCTCATGCACCAGATGGGTACCTGTGTGTACCTCGAAGGCGACTTTGAGGATTCGATGCGCCAGATTCGCCGGTCCGATACCCGACCTGATTTCCGTTCGCCCGAGCATGCGGCGTTGCTTTTTGAGCATCGCCGTCCGTTGTATCGCCAAGCGGCCGATCTTACCCTCGATATCCGCAATAAGTCCTTTGAGGATGTTTCGTACCGTTGTGCCGAGATGCTTTTGGAGCGTGGATTGCTATGATTCGCCGTCAACTCATCAATTTCCAAAACCGCAGTGTCGATGTCCGCGTCGGGTTTGGCGCGTTTGAGGAACTGTCGCGCATGTTCGCCTCGACCGTGGGCAAGCCCAAGCGTGCGATGGTTGTTTGGGATGCTGCCGTGTCCGAGCGCTTTGGTGAGGTCGTCGATCATGCGCTGGTCGATGCCGGCTTTGCCGTGTCGCAGCTTTTGCTTGAGGTTTCGCCCGATGGCGCCACCTTGTCCGATGCCGATGTCGTCTTTGGCGCGCTTTCGGCTAACGGTATTACCTGCGATGACCTGGTTGTTGCCGTTGGCGATGCCGCAACCTGCTCGGTAGTTTGCTGGTGCGCCAACCAGTGGTGCGGTCGCACCGAGTGCGCACTGTTGCCGACGACATTCGACTCCATGCTTACGGTCGCCACGACGATGGAGCCGCTCGTCGCTTCGGGCGACCACGCGTTGCCCGCCATCGCGGTGCGCCCCGAGCCCGGTCTGGTCGTGTGCAATCTGGACCTTGTTCGCGAAGCCAACTCCGAGGACCTTAAGCTTGGCTATGCGGTGCTCGTGGGCACTATGCTCTCGAGCAGCAAGTCGCGCTGGAACCAGTTCTCCGAGACGGTTCCCGAGATTCTAGCCGGCGAGGAAGTTGCACTCGTCAATGCCGTGCAGTGGTCCCAGACCGCCCGTAAGGACGTACTGATGGCCACGAACCCGAGCGCTCGCCATGCGCTCGATTTTGGCAAGACGGGGGAGTGTACCCTGCGCGCCTGCTTGGGCGATGCCGCTTCGCAGGTCCCTGCCTATCAGCTGTTATCCGAGGGCATTCGCTTTGAGGCGCGCCTAGCACATGATGCCTGCGACTTTGATATCGATTACGTCTTTGAGGTCGATGACTGCCTGGAGGACTTTGGCATCGAGGAACTTGCCTTCGACCTGGAGCCCACCGCGTTTATCGAGGAGTTCCGCAGGCAGCAGTTCGCCCGCTCGAACCGCAGTATGCTGCCGCTGCCCGCGGCACTCGGCGCAATTCGCCTAACGAACGTTGAGGACGAGGTTCTTGAGCGCCATGCTCACGCCTACTTGGCTTCTCGTAAAGAACTTCTCTAAGATTTATTGACTTCCATCGTCTTTCGTATCATGTTGAGGGGCGGGTTTTCAATCGGTTGCGGATCGCATACGATTCCGTACATTGATTGAGACCCGTCCCGTCTTTATAGAGACAACAAGAAAGGAATCTGCATGTCTGAGTTTGCTGCCGGTCCTGCCGGTCGTATCGAGCGTGTCCGTGCCCTTATGGCCGAGCGTGGCTACGACGCCATCGTGGTGCGCGACGAGGCCAACCTTCGTTGGCTTACGGGCGTGAAGGGCGTCTTCGACTACACCTTCGAGTTCCCGCACGCTGCGTTTATTACGGCCGACCAGTGCCTGTTCCACACCGACTCGCGCTACCTCAACAGCTTTGAGGAGAACACGCCCGCTGGCAGCCCCTGGGTCTACGACATGGACGAGGGCACCATCCCCGGTTGGGTCGCCGGCAAGATCGCGGCCAACAAGTGCCGCGTCTGCGCTGTCGAGGACGACATGCAGATCAACTTCTACCAGGGTATTCAGCGTGGTCTGGAGGACCGTTCCGTCGCCTGCATGTTGCCGCTGATGCATGATGACATCCGCAAGATGCGCGCCATCAAGGACTCCGAGGAGATCGAGCTCATGCGCCATGCGCAGTCGATCACCGATGCCGCCTTCCAGCATATGCTCGGTTTTATTAAACCCGGCATGACCGAGAAGCAGGTTCGCAACGAGCTCGAGAACTTTATGTTCGCCAACGGCGCCGACAGCCTGGCCTTCGGCTCTATCGTGGCGAGCGGTCCCAACACCGCCAACCCGCATGCCGTGCCGAGTGACCGTGTCATCGAGAAGGGCGACTTTGTCCTGATGGACTACGGCGCGGGATACTGCGACTACCGCTCCGACATGACTCGTACCGTCGTGATGGGCGAGCCCACCCAGGAGCAGCTCGACCTGTACGCGCTCGTGCGCCGCACCCACGAGGAGTGCGTCGCCGCCATCCATCCGGGCGTCGAGGGCAACGACATTTTCAAGCTTTCCAAGAAGATCATCGGCGATGCCGGCTATGGCGATTACTACAACCATGGTCTGGGCCACGGCGTGGGCATCGACATCCATGAGCTGCCCAACTTCAACCGCAGCAAGAACATCATCGAGGTCGGCTCGGTTATCACCATGGAGCCCGGCGTCTACCTGCCCGGCGTGGGCGGCGTGCGCCTGGAGGACTACGGCGTGGTCACCGAGAACGGCTACGAGCCCTTCACCAAGACGCCGCATGACCTCCACGTCATCGATTGCTAGCCCATTTCGATAGATTTTTGGGGCGGGGCGTCCGGATCGATTCGGACGCCCCGCGTTCTCTTTTTATGCACTCGCTGCAGGCGCCGTCTGCAAGTGTATAATTTCGGTCGTATGTAATTTGGACGCTTGTGCGTTCTGCCCATAACAAGAAAGGTCGCTATGCCTACCATTTCTACCGCCGACTTCAAGAACGGCCTCGGTCTCCGCATCAAGGACAAGGTCTACACCATCGTCGAGTTCCAGCATGTCAAGCCGGGCAAGGGCGGCGCGTTTGTGCGCTACAAGACCCGCGACATCAAGAGCGGCCGCGTCGTCGAGAACACCTGCAACGCCGGCACCAAGTTCGAGAGCGTCATGCTCACCACCCGTGAGTTCCAGTACCTCTACAACGATGGCACCGACTACATCTTCATGGACAATGAGTCCTATGAGCAGGTTCCCGTTCCCGAGGACATGGTGGGCGAGAACTCCAAGTGGCTGCGCGAGAACGACATCTGCCAGCTGCTCTTCGCCGACGATGAGCTCATGGGCGTGACTCCGCCGATGTTCATCGAGACCACCATCGTCCAGACCGACCCGGGCTTTAAGGGCGACACCGTCCAGGGTTCCACCAAGCCGGCCACGATCGACACCGGCGCTGTCATCCAGGTCCCCATGTACCTCAACGAGGGCGAGGTCATCAAGGTTGACACCCGCGACGGCAAGTTCGTCTCCCGCGTCTAGCAACCAACTCTTCTAGGAGGATTCATGCCCCAGGAAATCAAGATTGACGGCATCGGCATTTCGCCCGATGTTCTGACCGCCATCGTCTCGCGCGCCGTGTCCGATGTCGAGGGCATCGCCTCCGTTGGCGTCAAGGACCTTGCCACCAACCTTGTCTCCATGATGCTCTCGTCCAAGGCCCCGGCTTCCGAGGCGGCGGTCGAGGCCGAGGTCATCGGCGACAAGCTCGCACTCACCGTGCGTGTCGTGGTGTTCTTTGGCTATCCGTTCAAGAAACTCGCCGAGGCCGTTCGCGCCGCCGTGGTCGCCGCCATCGATGCCCAGGTTGGCGTTGAGGTCGAGCGCGTTGACGTTTGCATCGACGGCCTCGTTTTCCCCAAGGAGTAACCTTTGAGCCTTAAGG
>URZN01000057.1 GCA_900552345.1 uncultured Collinsella sp.
CGCTGGACCTGTCCGAGCACGAGCTCGAGGGCTTCCACAAGAGCTGCCAGCACATCCGTGACAACATCGCCCAGCTCGACTGGTGGGACGCCGAGGCCTACGACGCAAAGTAGGCCGCTGGCTGCCGCAACCTTGCGAATCGAAGCACGATACTAAGCGGGCCGCGCCGGAAATCCCCGGCGCGGCCCGCTTTTTACGCACGCTGTTCACTTGCGAATCGAAGGTGAATGCTTTTCCCGTTACTTAGTACTGCTCGATGCCCATGTAGCGACGAACCTCGGGGCTGTGGTCGAAGACCTTGCCGCGGGCGGCGCGCAGCTCGCAGCTCATGTTGTAGAAGAAGATCGGCTCTAGGTACGAACGCACGCTGGCGGGCACGTCGCCCACGCCGTACTCAAGCGCGTCGAGCACCATAATCGTATCGGTGTGCGTGTTGAGGAACGCAAGAGCGCGCTCCTCCATGGGGCGGCACTCGCCCGCGCCAAGCTGCACAAAGTAGAACACGCCGGGCTCGGTGGCCTCAAACGGGCCGTGGAAATACTCGCCGGAGTGGATATAGCAGCAGTGCTGCCACTGCATCTCCATGAGCGAGCAGATGGCCATGGCGTAGGTCTGGCTAAAGTTGGGGCCGGAACCCAGGATATAGAAGAACTTGTGCTGCTGGCAGAGCTCGGCAAAGCGGGCGCCCAGCTCGGCGTTGACCTTCTCGCGGGCGGCGGGCAGCAGCGCATCCATCTGCTTGAGGCCCTCGTACATGTCGGCGAGTGCCTCGTAGCCTTCCTGCTGGTCGAGCAGCTCGGCGGCGATCAGAGCGCCGATACCCTGAGGCACCTCGGCCTGCGACACGCCCTCACCCCAGGGGTAGACCCAGGTGGTCCACTTGCCGTTGTCGATCTTGGAGCCCTCGCAATCGGTCATGGCGACGACCTCGGCGCCGGCAGCCAACGCCATCTCGCAGCCGTCGATGACCTCCTGCGTGTTGCCGCTGTGGCTGCAGGCGATAACGAGCGACTTCGGCCCTAGGCTCTTGGGGGCCATCAGGCAAAACTCGCGTGCCGTGTAGACCGCCGAGGTAAACGTGGTGGCTTCGCGCTTGAGCAGCTCGTTGGCCGGCATCAGGTCGATCATCGAACCGCCACAAGCGATCCAAAAGACGTTCTTGATCCTGCCTTTGCGCTCGATGATTTCCTGAACCAGATCATGTGCGTTCATCCTGATGTTCCTCCTTGTGGGGCGGCCTTGAGCGACGGCAGCTCGTACCTGCTGTCGTTCTATGTTGTCCTATTTATAACACGTGCAACAACGCCCGTGAAGTCATCTTAGCAAATTTGTTCTATATTGTTCTATCTGTGGACGTTAGATGTCGAAGACGTAGCGCGAGCCCACGATCTTTTGGCGGCCGAGCAGCAAGGGGCGCTCGTCCTCATCGGTAAAGTACGCCTCCATATAAAAGAGCGGCTCACCGACCGGCACCTCCAACAGCGGGGCCGCCTGAGCATCGGCAAGCGCAATCTCCACGGTGCAGGGGTCGGACTTGAGCGGCGCGCGACCCGAATGCTCGGCGACGAGCGCAAAGATTGAGTTATCGGAAAGGTCCTCATCGGCCAGCGTCTGCAGGTAGGGATGGTCGGCGAGCACAAAGGCGTTGTTCTCAAGCATGACAGGGATGCCGTCGGCTGTGCGCACGCGCTCGACCACGATAAGCTCACAGCCGGGCTCCACGCCAAAGAACGCCGCATCCTCGTGCGTCGCCGCGACCACCGTGCTCGACACCAGACGCGCACCCGGCACCATGTCGTTGGCAGCACAACCCTCAGTAAAGCTCTGGACGTCACCCTTCTGGCGAATCTTGCGCTTGAGCTTGGGCGCGCACACAAAGGTGCCCCTCCCCTGCTGGCGGTTGAGATACCCCGCACGCGACAGCTCCTCGATGGCGCGACGCACGGTGACGCGCCCCACGCCGTAGGACTTCGCGAGCTCCATCTCGGAAGGAATGCGCGAGCCGGCAGCGTACACGCCGCGCGCGATCTCGCCCTTCAGGTCATCCATGACCTGCTGGTATAGCGGCACGGCGGACACCTCGGCGCGCTCGGAACGTTCGGTCTTGCTATCGGTTGCCATCGTTATGCCCCATCCCGCGCATGCTCGGACTCAAACTCTTCAATCGCCGCCATAAACTGCTCGCCAAAGGCGTCGGCTTTTTTCTCGCCAATGCCGTTGACCTGGATCAGCTCGTCGCGCGTCTGCGGGCGCAGGCGGCACAGGCCGCGCAGGGCCTTGTCGGAAAAGACCATATACGGCGCCATCTCCAGCTCCGCAGAGATCTCCTTGCGGAGGGCGCGCAGGCGCTCGAACAGCTCGGCATCGTCACCCACGCGTGGGAGCTGATCCAGCTCGGCCTCCTCGCGCAGCAGATCCACCGCACGGCGGGCGCGGGCCGAGGCCTTGCGCTTGGACGCGCGACGCTTAACGGTAAAGGCAAACGCTTCGTCCTCGACCTCACCGGCGCGCGGGCCCAGGCCCACGACCGGGTACTGCCCCTGCGAGGTGGCCAGATAGCCGCGGCCGCACAGCTGGCCGATGATGTCCTTGATGCGCCCGACCGATTCGCTCGACAGCTCACCGTAGCCGCGGTCCTCGTCCAGATGCATCTGGCGAATGCGCTCGGTGTTGCCTCCGTGGAGCACATCGGCGATGAGCGACTTGCCAAAGCGCATGGGGCGCGTGGCCACATAGCGCACGGCAGCGCGGGCCATATCGGTGACGTCCTCGACCTCGAACTGCGTGAGGCAGTTACTGCAGTTGCCGCAGCCCTCGGCCTCGTCCGTGGCGGCGCTGCCCGTACCAGCCGCGGCATGCTCGGCCGCGGCCTCGTCGCCAAAGTAGCGCAGCATGTATTCGCGCAGACAGCCGGTGGTATTGCAGTAACCCTCCATCTGGCTGAGCAGACGATATCGATTCTGGAGCGCCCACGCGTGCTGCTCGTCGTCGAGCGCCTCATCGGCAGCATCGCCACGGTCGATCAGAAAGCGGCGCATGCGAAAATCGTTGCCGTTCCAGAGCAGATGGCAGCTGGCCGGGTCGCCATCGCGGCCGGCGCGGCCCGCCTCCTGGTAGTAGGCCTCGATGCTCTCGGGCACGTTGTTGTGGATCACGTAGCGCACGTTAGGCTTGTCGATGCCCATGCCAAAGGCGTTGGTGGCAACCATCACCTGAATATCGTCGTCGATAAAGGCGCGCTGGCTTTGGCGACGGACATCGTTGCCCATGCCGGCATGGTAGCGGCCAACGCGAATGCCGCTGGGTCCCAGCGCCTCGGCAAGCTCCGCGGCCAGCGCGTCGACCGTCTTGCGGGTCGAGCAATACACGATGCCGCTCTCGCTCGAATGCGCGATCACATAGTCGCGCACCCACGCGGCCTTGGCCTTGTCGCCCATCTCCTCGCAGCCAAAGTAGAGGTTCTTGCGATCGAAGCCCGTCACTACCGTCGCGGGGTTTTGCAGGCCAAGCATCTGCTGAATGTCCGCGCGCACACGCTCGGTCGCCGTAGCGGTAAAGGCCGCCACAATGGGGCGCTGCGGCAGGGAATCGATGAACTCGCGAATCTGCAGGTAAGCGGGGCGGAAATCCTGGCCCCATTGGCTTACGCAGTGAGCCTCGTCAATGGCCACGAGCGGCACGCCAATGCCGCCGTCCGCCGCGGCCTCCTGCGCAAAGGCTAAAAAGCGCGGCTCGAGCAGGCGCTCGGGCGCCACGTACATAAGCTGGTAGCGGCCCTCGCGCGCCCGCTTGAGCACGGTGTTTTGCTGGGCCGGAGTAAGGCTGGAGTTGAGATAGCTGGGTCGTGCACCCGCCGCGAGCAATGCGCGGGTCTGATCCTCCATAAGCGACAGCAGCGGACTCACCACAAAGGTAATGCCGGGCAGCATGAGCGCGGGTACCTGATAGCAAATGGACTTGCCGGCGCCCGTGGGCATCACGCCCAGCGCATCGCGACCGGCCAGGATCGCATCGACCATGCGGTCCTGTCCCGGGCGAAACGAGGTGTAGCCAAAATAGGCGCCGAGCGTGTCGAGCGCCATCTGCTGCATGTTATCGGTCATGGTTTCCTAACGTCCAAGTCATCTGCCGCCGATTATACGCCGCCACGCGGACCGGTGCCGCACGGCTGTCAGCCACGCTCACTCTGCGAGTAGTCATTGGGGACGTTCTTGAATGACTAGTCGTTTAAGAACGTCCCCAACGACTAAGGAGTGTCCCCAGGTGCCGGCACTAAAGGAACGTCCCCAAGTGCCGGCCCGGCAACGCCGATGTTTTGGCAATGTCAGCGAAAGCCCGCCAGAGCGAGCAAGGTGCCTTGAAACGAGGCGGCATTGACCTTCTGGTCATGCCGCCGAAGCTGAAAGGCAGATTGCCGCTCTGGCGGGCTTGCAGCGTCGGCCGGTCCGCCGTTCGTCAGAACGGCGGAACCAACCCTACATCACCATGACGTAGCGCGATCCCACGTAGTACTGCTTACCCATCAGAACCGGCTCGCCATTGGGACCGGTAAAGCTGGCACGCAGATTGAGCAGTGGATCGTGCGGGGCAATGCCCAACTCGGCCGCCTGCTCGGTATTGGCACGAACGGCCTCGACCGTGCGGTAGCCAACCGAGACAATCGGCGTTCCGCCAACACGCTCGACCTCGGCAAAAATCGACTTGTCCTCAAGATCGGCCGTCAACAGCTCACGGTAGGCGTCAAACGGCACAAAGATGTTCTCCTCAAAGATGGGCTCGCCGTCGGCTGTGCGCACGCGCTTAATATGCAGCAGCAGCGCGTCCTTTTGCAGGCCAAAGAACTCCATCTCGTTTTGACGTGCCGGCACAATCTGGCGATCGACCACATGCGCGCCCGCCTTCATGCCATTATCGGCACACAGCGCGGTAAACGTCTGCAGCGTCGAAGCGTGGAACTGGCGGTTGATGTGCGGCGTGGAGACAAAGGTGCCACGGCCCTGCTGCTTAACCAGGTAGCCATCGGAGCACAGCTCCTCGACGGCGCGGCGCACCGTAATGCGGCTCACGTCGTACTGCTCGGCTAGCTCAAGCTCGGACGGAATACGCTCCTTTGGTGCATAAACACCTTTCTCGATCGCGTCCTTGATTTCGTCGTAAATCTGCTGGTAAAGCGGTGCATTTTTGGGCGCAGGCATATCTAATCATTCTTATCGGAATATCGAAATAACTAATACGTATATAACGTCTAGTTTCATGTTACCTCATATTGATAAAACGATACACCCTCCCTACCAAAAAGCGACAGCTTCTTTTTGGTAGGTTTTATCTGGGCAAACGAGAGCCTCCCGAAAGCAGCGAGGCTTTCGGGAGGCTCAAGCGGACAGGATTGCGCCAGGCCAGCAAAATGCCAAAACCCTACTTGCCGTCGTCCTGCTGCAGGCTGTCCTGCTCGCTGAGGCGCGCCTGCCTGCTGGCCATGCGTGCGGGCTTGTCGGGATCGGGAACGGCCGTGGGCATGGGCTCGTCGACATGACCTCCCCACCAGCCGCCCACAAAGCTGAGCGTGTGGAACACGTTGATCACGGCGCCGGGATCAATGTCGCACACCAGCTTGATAATGTCCTGGCTCTCGTAGGTCGATACAACGGCGTGCAGCAGGTACATCTTCTCGCGGCTGTATCCGCCAATGACCTCGGCGCAGCTAATGCCGTGCTGAAAATGGTCAACATAGGCGGTCATGACCTCGTCCGCCTTACGCGTCGTGATCTGCAGCGTCACGCGGTCGTAGCGACGATAGAAGCTGTCGATGGTCTTGGTCGAAATAAACTGGAACACGATGGAGTACGCCGCCTTGTCCCAGCCAAACATAAAGCCAAAGATCGCTAGGATAAAGCAGTTGAAACCAAAGATGACGCCCCAGATGGTCTTGCCCGTGTGGTTGGAAACCCACAGCGCGATAAAGTCGGTACCGCCGGTGGATGCGCCGGACTTAAGCGCGATGGCAGCGCCCAGACCCGAGACCACGCCGCCAAAAATGATGAGCATAATCTTGTCGCCCAAAAACGGTGCGAAGTGAAAGACGTTGAGGAACAGCGATGAGAGCACGACCTGCATCATCGAGAAGATGACGAAGCGCTTGCTAATGCCGCTCCAGCATAGGAGCGCCACGGGAATGTTGAGCGCGAGCATACCGAGCGAGATGTCGATGTGAACGCCGCCGAGCGAGGTAACGCGATCGAGCAGGACCGCGACGCCGGTGAGGCCGCTCGGAAGCAGGTCGGCGGGCTGAATGAATGCCTGGATCAGAAATGTCTGGAGAACGGCGGAAATTGTGACCGCCACTGCAGTAATGGCGCGGCGGACGATGGTGAGGCGGCCGAGCATGAGCACGCGGTCCGTGAGCTGATCGATGGCGTTCGCCACGCGGGCTCCTTTCGAAGGCAAATCTAGTTGTGAGGCATGTCGGCGATTGTAGCACGGAGCGTGCGAGGGCGCTTCAATTCGCCCTCCCTCGACAACCAAAACGGGACCAGCAACCCCACGACCAAAGGCCCAAATTACAAGTGAGTAGACTTTTTACGATCTGCTGAGCGCACCCAAAAACCGCCACCCCTGTGACCTGCGGTTTTACAAAGGAAGATATGCATTGTGCTCGGCCTGCGTCAAAAGGTCTACTCACTTAGCCCGAATCGAAGCCAAACGGATCAAAATCGAAATCAAATTGAGCCAGTCCACCGCAAAAAACGTTTGAACCCGTGCTTCTCGCGGCGGATTGACACTACCAAGCGGCCAAAATGTCGGACAGGTTGTCGATGACAACGTCGGCGGCGGACTGGTCCAGGTTAACGCCCTCGTGCGGACGCAGCGCCAGGACGCGGGCACCGGAGCGCTTGCCGGCCTCGATACCCAAAGGCGAATCCTCGATAACCAAGCACTCGGCGGGCTCCACCCCCAGCGCCTCCATGGCGCGCAGGTAGATCTCGGGATCGGGCTTAAACGCACTGCACTCGTGGCCGCTGATGGTGTAGTCCAGCACGTCGGCGATGCCGGCAATCTCCACCAGCTCGTCGATCAGCTCGCGATAGGATGAGCTCGCGATGGCACACTTCACGCCGCGCTCGTGCAGCTCACGCATCACCGGCTCCGTCTGCTCGTTGAGCAGCTCGGCATACGGAACGGGGTGGTCCGGGCTGTAGACCTGTTTATACTCCACGCGCAGGCGCTCGCGCAGCTCAACATCGTCGGGCACCAGCGCCTCCCAAATGGCCGGCTCGTTAGACCCCGAAAGATCGGGGATCTCGTCAAAGTGGAACCCCTTCTCCTCCATAAACGCCACGCGACGACGGTTGTAGAACCACTCGGTATCGACCAGCACGCCGTCCATATCAAACAGCACTGC
>URZN01000058.1 GCA_900552345.1 uncultured Collinsella sp.
ATTGTCCAAATCCATGAACATGCCCGAAGCAACCCGGTCGCCCTCAAGGTCCTGCTGAATCGACAGGCGACAGGCACGCGACTCGCGAAGCACGTAGGTCGGAATGCCCGCGCCGTACGGCATAAACTCGGGCAGATAGCTGTCCTCAAGCTCCTTAGAAACGCCGCGGAGCTTAAAGCCGCCACTCTCGGAAAAATAGATAGCCGCACCGGAGGCATCGAGCGTTCCAACGAGCTGATTCAAAACGGTATCGAGCAAGCTGGGGAGCTCATCGGAGCCCACAGTACTCATAATGACCGAAAGGGTGCCCGAAAGGCGTTTATTCGCCACCCTAAGCTCCGATAGCGCGCGTTTGAGCTGACGATCGTGGGAATACTGCTCTTCGATGCTGTGAAGCGCCACCAGGACACGCGGTGCACGACGTCCAAAGATACGCGGAGGCGTAACGGAACCCGCGCGAACCAAGACGGGAATAAAAGACCCGTCGCTCAGCTTGAGCATCAGCTCGCTCTCGGAGCCATCGGTCTCAAACGGCAGGCGATGTTCGGTCGCGCGCTCAAAGGCAGACGAGTACAGAACGTCTTTGACATCACCGCTGATGACGTCAGCGCGTTCCTCGCACATCAGGTCGAGCAAACGATTATTCACATGCAGAATGGTTCCGTCGAGCTCACAGATGATGACAGCATCGCTCGTGATCTCGACCAGTTGGGCAACGTCTGCCCACTCGTTGCGCTCAAGCGTTTCCATCGTGGACCTCACCGTCTATCGGTAACAAAAAAGCCTCCGAAGAGGCTTCTGAAATGCGATGGTGTCGGAGGCGGGACTTGAACCCGCATGACCAAAAAGCGGTCACTAGCACCTCAAGCTAGCGCGTCTGCCAATTCCGCCACTCCGACATGCTATGTTGTTGATTCGCAGTTCGTTCTGTTGGACCCGCGCGTTCAACGAGGAAGATAATAACCTATGATTCGAGAACTGTGCAAGCACTTTTTAGAAAAAAGTTTACGAATTTGTAAATGCGCAGGTAGATCTATATGTCCGGCCCCGTATCGGTGTTGCCTCCCGGCGCGTCCTCGGGCATGAGCGATATTTTGCTACGCACTTCGTGCTGCGAAATATCGCTCCCCCTGCGGAATGCGCCGGGAGGCAACACCGATACGGGGCCTGCAAATACGTACTTCAGGCACAGTTCTCAAACATGTTCTGAGGGCTGATGCAAATTTGGTGGCTCGGCTTTGCCGAGCCCTTATATGGGGAGGCCGGAGCTAAAGCTCCGGCCTCGCTCAATTTCTTATTAAACTAAGTGAGCGATCAGGGAATCGCACTCCCCCTGCCGAGTTACCGCAGGGCCCGTGCTGGACTTAGTTTTCAGAACATTCCGCAGACCAGGAAACCCCCTTATCCGCAGCTCCGAAGGAGCAGGATAAGGGGGTTTCCATGGTCAAGGACGTTCTGAAAACTAAGTCCAGCACGGGCCCGGACAGACAACCGACTACAGGTCGATGTGCGATTCCTTGATCGGGAACGGCTCCGCGAAGTGGCAGGCGCAGCAGTGGCCCGGGGCAACTTCCTTAAACTCGGGAAGCTTCTCGGAGCAGATGCCCTGCGCGATCGGGCAGCGCGTGTGGAAACGGCAGCCGGTCGGCGGATCCAGCGGCGACGGCGGATCGCCGGCGAGGATGATGCGCTTGCGGGTCTTCTGGATATCCGGATCGGGCACCGGCACGGCAGACAGCAGCGACTGCGTGTACGGATGGTGAGGCTCGCTATAGAGCGTCTTCCAGTCCGAAACCTCGACCATCTTACCCAGATACATAACGGCAACGCGATCAGAAATGTGCTGTACGACGGAGAGGTCGTGAGCAATGAAGAGATAAGCAGTGCCGAACTTATCCTGAAGCTCCTTCAGCAGGTTCAAAACCTGGGCCTGAATGGAAACGTCAAGTGCAGAGACAGGCTCGTCGCAGATAATCAGCTTGGGCTTCAGCGCAAATGCGCGGGCAATGCCGACACGCTGACGCTGACCGCCGGAGAACTCATGAGGATAGCGGTTAATGTGCTCGGGGTTCAGTCCGACAACGTCGAGAAGCTCGCGGACACGCTCAATGCGCTCCTCCTTGGTGCCCACGCCGTGAATGGTCATGGGCTCGGAGACAATCTCGCCGATGGTCATACGAGGGTTGAGCGAAGCATAAGGATCCTGGAAGATAAACTGCATCTCGCGACGCATGTCCTTGATCTCATGCTTGCTCATCTCGGCAACATCTTTACCCTGGAAGAACACCTTACCGGCGGTCGGCTTGGTCAGGCGCATGATGGTGCGGCCCGTCGTGGACTTACCGCAACCAGACTCACCGACCAGACCAAAGGTCTCGCCCGGATAAATCTCGAACGAAATGTCATTCACTGCAGAGACGACACGCTTGGAGAAGCGCTTGGCGAACATGCCGGACTCAGCGGGGAACTCCTTAGAGAGGTGCTCGACCTTCAGCAGCGGAGTACGCTCGTTGGTATCTGCCATTACGCCTCGCCTCCCTTCTTGGAATCCTTGCGCGTACGGGACGTCTCAGGAGCGTTCTTGAGGAACTCGGGGTCACCGGAGTAGTGGCACGCAGAGTAATGACCAGACTCGGTGACAACGCGCTCGGGGCGCTGCTTGCGGCACTTGTCCGTCGCATAGGGGCAACGAGGAGAGAAGACGCAGCCCTCAGGCAGGTTCATGAGCGAAGGCGGGTTGCCGTGAATCGGCGTAAGCGGCTTCTTCTCTTCGATGGCCTGCTCCGGGATGGAGCGGATAAGGCCCCAGGTGTAGGGGTGGCGACTCTCGTAGAAGATTTCCTCAGCAGTACCGAACTCGACGGGACGGCCGGCGTACATAACCATGATCTTATCGGCCATATCGGCAACGACGCCCAGGTCATGGGTAATCATGATGATGGCGTTGCCGTTCTTCTCCTGCATTTCCTGCATGAGCTCGATAATCTGAGCCTGAATGGTAACGTCCAGAGCCGTCGTGGGCTCGTCGGCAATCAGGATATCGGGATCGCAGGCAAGAGCCATAGCGATCATGACACGCTGACGCATACCGCCGGAGAACTGGTGCGGATACTCATTGACGCGCTTCTCGGGCTCGGGGATACCCACGAGGTCCAAAAGCTCGGTAGCGCGCTTGAGCGCCTCCTGCTTGGAGTAGCCACGGTGCAGACGAAGGCCCTCGCCCACCTGCTTGCCGATCTTATAGACCGGGTTCAAGGAGGTCATAGGATCCTGGAAGATCATCGCGATGTCGTTGCCGCGAATGTGCTGCATCTCCTCCTCGGTCATCTCGAGGATAGAACGACCGCGATAGCGAACGTCGCCGCCCTCGATCTTTCCCGGAGGCATCGAGATAAGACCCATGATGGTCATGGCGGTCACGGACTTACCGGAGCCGGACTCACCGACGACGCCCAGGGTCTCGCCGCGATCGAGCGTGTAGGAGACACCGTCGACAGCGCGAACAACGCCGTCCTCGGTGTGGAAATACATCTTAAGGTCATCGACCTCGAGCAGATGCTGGCCCTCGGGAACAGGCTGGTCCTTCAGGTCCACATAGTTCTTGTTCTTCTTCATCCTTATGCGTCCTTCATCTTGACGTCGAGGGCGTCGCGCAGACCGTCACCCAGCAGGGTGAAGGCGAGCACCGTCGAGAGAATTGCCAGACCGGGCATGATCATCATCCAGGGAGCGGTCAGAAGATACTGCTGACCGTCCTGAATCATGGAGCCCCACGAAGGCGTAGGCGGAATAACGCCCATGCCGAGGAAGGACAGAGCGGACTCGGTCAGAATGGCGCCACCAATGTTCATGGTCGCGTAGACCACGATGGAGGCGACGGAGTTCGGGAAGATGTGACGTACGACGATACGAGCATCGGATGCACCCATCGCGCGCGCAGCATCAACATAGTCATTTTCCTTGACCGTCAGGATCGCGGATCGGAAGACGCGCGCAATCGAAGGCCAGCCGAGAATACCGATGGCGATAAAGACGTTCTGAAGGCCACGGCCGATAACGGCGATCATGGCGACAACGAACAGCACGTACGGGAACGCCAGGAAGATGTCCGCACAGCGCATGATGATCGTATCCCAGATGCCGCCGTAGAAACCGGCCAGAGCACCCATGACCAGACCAATTAGCGTGGAGATCGCGGTGGCCATAATTCCGACGGACAGCGAAACGCGCGCACCGTAGATAACGCGGACGAGAATGTCGCGACCAAGGGCGTCGGTGCCAAACGGGTGCTCTGCACACGGAGCCAACAGCGACGTCTCGGCCATAGTGGTCGAGTCGGAAGCCGTCGGGGAACCGAGCCAGGGCTTAGCCCACAGATCTGCAGTCAGGGCAACCACAACGACGATGATGATCCAGCAGACACCGATAACGGCGAGCTTGTTCTTACGAAGACGCTTAAAAGCGTCGCCCCACAGCGTGCGGGACTTGGCGGGAGCAGATGCGGCCTTGGTGGCGGTAGCCTGCTCCTGAGACTGAGAATCAGTTTCCTGCATGAGACGTACCTCCCTTAGGCCTTATCCGACGGACCGCCAAGGCGGATGCGCGGGTCGAGGAATGCATAGCTAATGTCGACGAGCAGGTTGATCACCATGACGACGACAACGATGAGCGTAACGCCGCCCATAACGATGGGCCAGTCACGCATGCTAATGGCGCGATAGACCTCATAGCCGATACCGGGCCAGTTAAAGACCGTCTCGGTCAGGATGGCGCCCGAAAGCATGCCGCCAAAGTCGACACCAATATAGGTAACGACGGGGATGAGTGCATTCTTAAGCGCATGCTTGACGATGATCGCACGATTGGAGAGACCCTTGGCCTTTGCCGTACGGATGTAATCCTGGTTCATGACGTCAAGCAGCTGCGAGCGCATAATGCGCGCAGCATAAGCGGTCGAAACCGAAGCCAGCGTAATGGTCGGAAGCACATAGTGCATCCAATCCTGATACTGAGAGCTGGAACCGCCGGCACCCGAGATCGGCATGGAGATTGCACCGCCCGTGGCGTCCTTGAGGATGATGCCAAAGAACAGCTGCAGCAACATACCGAGCCAGAAGGCCGGGACCGCAACGAGGATCGACGTGGTGAGCGTTACCAAAATATCCCAGAAGGAATAACGCTTTACCGCCGAAATGATACCCGCACCGATACCCATAATTGCCTCGAGCACGATGGCGCACGCGGCAAGTTTGACCGTATACGGATACTTCTGGGCAAAGATTTCCGTAACCGGCAGCTTGCGCTGATACGAATTGCCCAGATCGCCATGAAGCAGGCCGTTCATGTAATACAAGTAACGGTCCACGAGCGACGTTTGAACGGGGTCGCCGTTCTCGTCAAGGATCGCGTTGCCGTCCTCGTCCGTCTGGACCAGGTGATAGCGGACGCGAAGCTGAAGCTCCACCTCGGGGGACAGAGCCTTGTCTCCACCGATCAGCTTGATCGGATCTCCCGGCACGATATTCTGGAGGGCGAACAGAATCAGCGTAACGCCCAAAAACACCGGGATGAACTGAAGCACACGTTTAACGATGTACTTACCCATACCACTCCCCTATCTAGGGATTAACCTAAATGGGATGCCGATCGCCAGACCGGCATCCCAAAATTACCATCAGCCAGTTTACCCCAGGTTAGGGAGAACTGTATGTTTCCCATGAGGTCTACGTAAATACTTGACCCTCACGGAAGCTGCAAACTCTTAGGCGAGCTCAGCGGTACCCAGATCGGCGTGCTTCTGCGGATCGACATAGAGGTGCTTAATGCGATCGGAGCCGGCGATGGTGTGCGTGTAGAACATAATCGGGATGACCGGGCAGTCGGCAGCGACCATTGCGTCGGCCTCCTGCATCTTAGCGACGCGCTCCTCGTCGTCAACAATAGTACGAGCCTCGTCGACCTTGGCGTCGAACTCGGGGTTGTTGTAACCGGAGCGGTTGTCGCCACCGAGGGAGTCGGAGTGGAACAGCGGATACAGGAAGTTGTCCATGATCGGGTAGTCGGCAATCCAACCCAGACGACCGAACTGATAGTTAAAGTTCTGATACTGCTCGAGCAGGGCAGACCACTCAGGGGTATCGGAGACAGCGGTAACGCCAACCTTGGCGAGGTCACCGATGATGGACTCCATGATCTCCTTGTGACCGCCGTCCTGGTTGTAGGACAGGGTCACGCTAATGCCACGATCGCCGTTAGCGCCAGCGGGAGCAACCTTGTCGAGGTACTCGTTAGCCTTGTCGACATCGTAGGCGCAGAACTCCCATGCGCCCTCCTTGTAGCCATCGATGCCCGGAGGAACAATGCCGTCGGCAGGGGTACGGGTACCCTTGAAGATGGTCTTGCAGATGGCCTCACGGTTAATGGCCAGGGAGATGCCCCTACGCAGGTCGGCGTTGTTGAACGGCTCGGCCGTGGTGTTGCAGGTCAGATAGTACGTGGAAGGCTCGGCGCCGAGCAGCATGCGCTCGCCGTCACCCATGGTGTAGCCGTCCTTGGACACGCCGCGATCCTTCTTGGCGGCATCGATCTGAGCGACGGGAACGTCGCAGACATCGAGGTTACCGGCCTGGAACTCCTTGTAAGCGGTCTCCATGTCCTTGATGACCTGGAAGTGGATGCCATCGATCTTGGCCTTGTCGCCATAGTAATCGTCGAACTTCTTGACGTTGATCTCCTGGCCATCCTCCCACTTGCCGTCCATCATGAACGGGCCGTTACCGACCGGGGCAAGATAGAAGCTCTTGACATCGGACTCGGCGCACTCGGGAACCGGGGCCAGAGCCGGATGAGAGGCGACGAAGGGGAAGTCAGCGTAAGCGGAAGACAGCTTGACGACGAGGGTCTCATCGTCGGGGCACGTAACACCGCTGAGCTCGGTAGCGTTACCGGCAAGCAGGTCGTCATAACCCTCGACCATGGAAAGGTGATAGGAGACCTCGGAAGGGCCGTACTCGGTAGCGATGGCCGACTTGGTGTTGACCAGACGCTCCCAACCGAGCTTGAAGGACTTGGAGGTAACGTCGTCACCGTTGTGGAACTTGGCCTTCTTGATCTTGAAGGTAAACTCGGTGGCGTCGTCATTGGACTCAAAGGACTCGCAAGCCAGCGGAACGATCTCGCCCTTCTCGGCGTCGTAAGAGGTCAGAGCGTCAAAGAGCTGGTACTCGACCTGAGTGCCCTGGTCCTCCTGGACGTTGTAGGGGTCGATGCAGACCGGGTTGTTGATGTAGAAGTTCAGCGTCGAACCGGACTCAGAACCGGAAGCGTCGCCACCCTTCTTGCCGCATGCGGCAAGAA